>JAFGRV010000306.1 GCA_016934975.1 Spirochaetales bacterium
CCAGTTTAAAAAGCACTTTATGTGGCTCTCTGCCGTTTCTCCTCATTTTGAGAATTCGGCGATGGGATTATCAAATTATTTTAATATGCCCTTTGTGAAGAAAGAAGAAACCAACGGAAATGCCGAATATTTCTTTATTACTCAATCGGAGATGCCTGAATTTCTTTTAGGCGATGGCGAGCCGAATGATGTTATTCTTACACCTGCAACGGGAAAAAATCCATTTACATATGAACATAATACAGTCATGGGCGTAATGAGTCATATCACCGCACTTTCAAATCTTAAACATCATTACTATGTCGATCAGGTACCATCATGGTTATATATCTTTATTTCCTGCCTTGTCGTCGTGTTAATATTTATTTTCTCCTGGACAAATGATCTTGGGAAAAGTTTGTTGCTTTCCGTCATCATCATTTCTTCTTATGTTTTATTATCTTTTTTTCTTTTTTGTTCCGGGTATTTTATCCCCATCACTTCTGCTTTTGCATTTTCTCTCCTGGTCTTCGGGCTTGTTGCTATTTTACGTTTCATACTCACAACAAATAAATATGAACTTTATGAAATGGTTGCCAGCAGAGTATTTTCTTCTACTCAAATGGAAAAACTCAGGGACCAGGAAGACTGGAAACAGCCGAAGATAATAGAAAACGCAATCATTTTAGTTCTTTTTCCACGGAAACTGCCGGATTTCGGAAAAACAGTGGAAGAGGCGGAGAGGTATACAAAAATATATGATAAATTTCTTTCCCTGGTTTTCAAGAGCATCGAAAACAATGGGGGAAATCATCTTATTTTGAGTATGGATGGGATCCTGGGATTCTGGAATGTTCCTATAACAGAAGAAGAAAGTGAAAAAAAAGCCTTTGCGTGTGCCGGAGAGACTCTTTCCCTTGTTAAAGAGTGGCAGGCATATATAGACAAGTTTTATAAAGAGGTAAAGCAGTCTTATACCGCTTCATTTGATATATGTCTTCATTACTGCGAATGCTACGCCGGTTGTATTGGCATTGGTAATGCTCTTAATTATTCAATAAACGGATATGGTATTAATTTTGCTATTGAGGTGACACTCTTTCAAACGGGAGACAAATTAAACACACTCTTTCTTACAAAAGAATTTTATCAGAGATTAAAAACCACAACCGGGGTAAAAAATTCCGATTTCGAAAAAATAGCATATAATAATACACAGCTCTATTCCTGGAAATTTACTAAATAGTGATATATATTCTTTAAGGGGTGAACGGAAATGAAAAGAAGCCACAAAACAATTTTTATATCAGCTTTTATTAGTATTATAACACTCTGTACTATCGTCAGTGAAACTGACGATGTCATCGGTATTGTACTTACCATAAAAGGAAATCTGGTTCAGGAACAGGGAGATACTGTTTCAACAATTTCTCCGGGAGACAAAGTATATAAAGACAGCGTTATTCGACTGGAAGATGATAAAGGCAGGGCAAAAGTACAAATCGGATCCGATTCCGGCCCGGTGATCTACACGAGGTTCCCTGTAAAGTTTGCCACAACAAGCTTTGCATCACTTTCACCAGGAGAACAGGATAATTATATCTCATGCATCGGAGGAACTGTCCTTAAAAGCAGAAGTGTCAACTTATTTGACTGGTTCATGAAAAATCTCGGAGCCATCGGTGAATCTGATATTAAGAACGGATTTTCCGTTGTATTCAGTAAAACGAAAAATTCGGAAGAAAACCTGAGCCTGGATCCTCTCTATTTTAAACTTAAAGATGATATCCGGATTAAATCAATAACCGGAACATTAATAAATAAAGATGAAAACAACAGAGTTGAATCGGAAACACTAAAAATTGAAAAAAAAGGTTCCGATTGGAAAATTGCCTTTGATCAATATCCTTATGAATACGCAATTGAATACGCAATAAAAACTTCGGTGATATATATGGATGATAAAACCGAGATCTTTGAGTTTTCCTTCTACGTATATGGAAAAGAAGAAATCGATTATATTGAAGCGGAAGCAAAGGAACTTTTTACACCCGGGGAATCCGAATTTAAAAAAGCTATCATACGCGCGGGTCATTACCGGAATTATGAAATGCACATAAAGGGAATGGAGATATTAAAAGAAGCGGGAGTTGACATCGAAGGCTTGTTATAAGCTTAAAACATTTATTCACTGCTTTAAACATTTTAATATTGAAAATCGGAGAATGAATTATTATGTTTAACCTATGACAGAAATCTTTAAGATCACTTCAGGTTGCTGCTTTATTGTTTACATGTTGCTGGGATTTTTTATTCTTATTCTCGATTACAAATCCCCGCTCAACCGTAATTTTTTTTATTTTACCGCACTCCTCGCGTTATGGTCCCTTGGTCATTTCCTCAGTTTTTTAACACCCTTCGAAGCACAGAAAGAATTATACCAAAGATTATATTATATCCCCGGTTCTTTTTTTCCGTTCTTTATATTGAAATTTATACTTATTCTGACTCACAACTATAATAAAAAATTCATAAAAGTATTCATGAATACGGTTGTCTGGATTTTTCCATTATTCACAAGTTACATCAGCATAACAAGTAATGCCATAGCAAACACAGCCCCTTTCTCCTGGTGGTTTTATTTTAACTTCCAATGTTGTGTCTTTAATTTTATAAGTATAGTTATTTTAATAAGAAGAAGACAGATCACAAAAATAAACAGGGAAAAAAAACAGGCAACAATCCTTATTAATGCCGGTATAATTACAATCATCTTAAGCTGGATCGTTGATTTCCTGGCCGGAATGTATCAACTTGAACCGATCTCTTCTACCATCAATCTCTTTCTTGTAATAAGTCTGATATATGCTATGACACAATACCGTTTTATGCAATTGTCCGCACCCCATGTATGTGAAGAAATAATTGCAAATATACATGAATCAATAATTCTCCTGGATAATCACTTTAAAATTATTACAGCTAATCCATGTATAGAAGAAATCCTGAATCGAAACAAGTATACCTTGTTAAATCAGGATATTTCCGGCCTTGTCTGGGAACATGAAGAATTTATACGTGAATTACATCAATTATTTACAGGGGAATCGGGTGATTTCTCGAGTCGGATTCATTTTGTCAGAAAAGACGGCACAAAAACCCTCATGGATGTTAAGTGTTCTATTATTAGAGATAAATATCATGATATTATAGGTATTCTCATAATTGGGAATGAAGTACAGGAAATGCAACAGCTCAAGGAACTAAACAATATTACTGACCGTGAAGCGGAAGTTATTCACCACATTATCAATGGTCAGGTAAACCGGGAGATCGCCGGTCACCTGGGAGTCACCGAGAGAACAATTAAATCTCATATAACAAATATTTACAGCAAACTCAATGTAGATAATAAAATTCAACTTATGATTCTATTAAAGAATTTCAAGCTTCTGCCGGAAAAAAAAGCAAAACAAATATTTATATTCAGAAAAAAATAGGAAATGAATAAATTTATTTCCTACAGCAGTCATCTAAGTATTTTTAATATATATTACCTACCCTTCTCTCTTGATTCTAAAATCTTCATTTTAGTACTTTAGTACAGTACAATAATTTTATTAAATACTTGCTTATAGCAGCAACATAAATTTGAAAAACGCCAGGATAATTATTAAAATTTTAATAGGTAGTTACAATTTGAGAAGGAGATAACATAATGATTCGAATTGAAAAAGAATTTGTACACAAGCACAAAGAAGAAAATGTATTTGTTTTTAACATGCGAAGAAAAATACCTAAAAAAATACAAAAGAATATTATGGAAGAGTTTATTTTAAAAAACATTGAAAAAAAAGATAAGGAACATTTAAAAAAGGAATTTGTAGAAAAAAATCTAAGCTTCATCTTTAGCAACGATAATATCTGCAGCCTTAATAATCACATCTATTACACACATTATACACAAGCCAAAAAAAAATTCGAGACGATTTTTGAAAATAATGTTTTTGAATCAATCATAAACAAAGAAAAAGATTTCTTACTCTCGTTTTTTAAACTTGATGGAGATAATTATCTCTTTTATGAAGCACCATACCGTATAGATGAGGAAATTTATAAATCTCTTATAAAGAGATTAGAAAAAGAAGACGCTGATTATTTGAATAAATTCTATATTCCGCATCCTGAAACAGAAGAGTACATTATTACAGAGCATATATCCGAGATCGAAGAACAAAAAATAATTGAGATTGTAAAAGATCACAATATTTGTATCGATGATCATGACAGGGCACATTTATCGGACTTAATTGATACCTATCCGGACTTGATAAGAGATTATGATTTTTTCGCAAATCTTAAAGTGGACACACAACATAACTTTTTCTTTGAACATCCTCTGGAACATGTTCCGGGGATGCTTGTTATTGAAGGAGTTCGTCAATTCCTGATGGCATGCGGTCATAAATACGGACACACACCACTTTCCGGAGTCTCTCTCATTTTACAGGATTTAAATGTGAATTTCACACAATTACTGGAACTCTACTCACCAATTCTTGTACGTTCTATCGGGAAGGAAGTAAAGTATAATAAGCACGGCTACTGGTCTTTATATAATACAGATGTTGAAATATATCAAAATAATACACTCAAGGGTATAATTTCAGTGAAAGCTGTTTCTGTCGCAACGAAACTTTTTAAAAGGTTCAGGCAAAAATCATTTGATCAGGAAAGCAATTCAAGATTTTTACCCCGGGCTGAATTCTCAGCTCCATTTATATTAAATGATGGTAATCACCAGACCCTGTGCAATATTAACGATATCTCTTTTTCAGGTTTTAGCGCGCATGTTAAGCCGGAAGAAGAGATTGAATTATATTCAGTATCAAATTTTTACACATATTTGGAACATGTCGGTCCGATTCAGGGAATGTGCGAATGCGTAAGAAAGGAATGTAATGATAAAGCGCAAAATCACATTGCCGGTTTTAAAATAACCGAAATTTCAGAAGAAAATAAAATAAATATTTCCGAAGCAATAAAAAGATATTGTGTTGTTAACAAGGAAAGAAATTTATTTGATCAGAAAAAAGCGTATTCGCTGCAGAAAGCCATACCATAATGAAAGTTGACATATGTATCATGTCAGATGAGTACGCAGATATTGATGATAAACATTTGATGGTAAGACGGTGCTTCTTTTTTCTCAGGCACAATGTGTCTTTTAAATGAGGCTGCCAATAGATAAAAAACATTAAATAAATAAAGGAGTATTTTATGAATAGTCAGACTGCAACCATTGAAAAAGTCGGAAACTTTTACAACAAATCAACAATAGCTAAATTTTATGAAATGATAAAAAAGCAGCATATGCATATCGGCTATTGGGATGATAAGCAGTACTATAATGATGATATAGAAATCGCTGCAAAACGATTAACAGATAAAATGATTTCCCTTACCGATGTTCAACCGGATCAATTGTTTATTGATATCGGATGCGGATTCGGATTACCCGGAATTATGCTGGCTAAGCAAAAAAAGTGCAAAGTAATAGGAGTAACAGCAAGCTCTTACCAGGCAGAATCCGCGAACCGGAATTCCTTAAAAGAAAACCTTAATGGACAAGCGACCTTTCTTGTGGAAAATGCCAATGAATTATCCTTTAGTGATAATACATTCGATTCAGGATGGTTTTTTGAATCGATATTTCATATGGGTCATGACACAGTCCTGAAAGAAGCTCACCGTGTATTAAAACCGGGGGCAACACTGCTCATTGCGGATTTCATTAGAATCGGAAAAATTCAGCAGGATGATTATCAATTCCTGGTAAATGAATTTGGGATAAAATCATCTGTAGAAATAGGAGATTATCCGCAATTACTCGAAAACAGCGGTTTTGATGTGCTGGATATAAATGATATTACCAGGAATACAATTGACCAGGAAGAAAGTTGGGGAGTTCACATAGAGATTATTAAGAAACAAAATGATGTATTAATTCCGTTATTAGGCAGGAATAAATATGATAATCTTCTGGATTTTTTTACAAAGCTCCACAAGATTGGAAAAGGTACGATCGGGTATTGCATTGTAAAAGCGAAAAATCTAAAATAATTGTATAGTGGAAGGTAATAAACTTTATTTAAAACAAATGATGGTTTAGAAAAAGTATATTTTTATTGCTTCTTGTAAATGCAATGAAGAATACTTGATTGAATAACATGTGCAGGTAAACTCAAAAGAGTTGAATCTATAATGTTATTGGGGATATTTTTTTAAGGAGGGGGACAATGAAACGAAATTTAATTATTATAAGAATAATTGGTGCACACACAGGTATTATCATACTTGTATTATCAATTATTAAATCTCTGGAATTTTTCTTAATTACTCTATTTACAGGTAATGCTACTTTCTTTGATTATATTGCTAATTTTAATGATTTTCTCCTTACCGCGATAATACCAATGGTTATAGTATTTGAAACATTATTTACGATTTTCCTCCTCCCGATTCAAAAAGCAGTAAATATGATTACGGATAAAAAGACCGTGGATACCGAGCTGTTAAAGAAAGCAAAAAACCGAATTTTCAAACTCCCGATGTTCTCCGTTATTATTAACTCTGTAGGATTTGTCGGTGGATTTTTTCTCTATTTCCTGAATCGAACGGAACTGGCTACTCTTTTTAAAATGCAGGAGTTTATATACCTTATATTTGCTGTTGCGAGTGCCGGAGTTTATGCCTTTATTCAAGTGACTGTATGTAATCAGATTCTTTCTGAACCCAGAGAAATGTTAAATATATATTATTTAAATGAGAAGGAGAGCTCGAGAGAAATATCACTAAGAATGAGAACTATTCTCCTCACGGTTTTACTTGCATGCTATTCTCTCTCTTTTTTCATCTTTGGTCAAACCTGGGTTTACGAAAGCGAAACATATTCTGCTTATCTCCTTGAAAATGTAAATGATAAAAAGTTAACAATTGATGAAGCAACCACAAAGTATATCAATTTCATGAACCCTCTCACACAAGGAAAACAAGCTCAATTTTCATATAATACGGAAACTTATGAACAAAGAAAGGAAAAATATAACAGATATTTCTTAACAACTTTGTTTGCTTTATTATTCATTAATTTTAGTACTGTGTTTATGTTTTCAAAAGAATTGATTAGTCAGATCAGTAAACAGCACGATACCCTGAGAAATATTCTCCTGGGAAAAGAAAATCTTTCCAAACGGATGAATATCATTCAAAACGATGAAGTCGGATTCCTTACGAGCACGATTAATAAATTAATGGATAAATTAAAGGACATACTCATGAAAATTGGGGATAGTTCAAATGAGGTCGTTGACTCATCCATCAACCTGGATCAAAACATCCATTTGTTGTCCAGTGCGAGTGAAGAAATATTTGCTTCTATAAACCAGATTAATACGAATACACATAATCAGATTGATGTTGTTTCCGAGACTAATAAAAAACTAATGATAATGCTCAGTTCAATTAATAAGATATCCGAAAATGTTCGAGTTCAGACAAGTTTTGTCGAGGAAACATCCAGCGCGGTTCATGAAATGGCACAAAGTATTAATCATGTGAATAGTACAACGAATAAAGCAAGCGAAGTTGCTACAAATCTTGTAAAAGTCGCGAACGAAGGCGGGAAAGCAGTGGAAGACACGATCATTGCAATAAAAAATATCGAAAAAGCATCGGAAGCAGTGAAGGAAATCATCGAGGTCATTTCCGGTATTTCGTCACAGACAAATTTACTTTCTATGAATGCATCCATCGAAGCGGCTCATGCAGGATCGGCGGGAAAAGGATTCGCCGTAGTCGCGGAAGAAATAAGAAAACTGGCGGAAGATAGTGCGGAACAAGCGGGAAAAATAAATCAGCACATACAAAATATGTATAACACAGTACTTAATGGTGTCAAAATGTCCGGAGAAGCAGAAGATGCATTTAAGCGTATAACTGAAGACGTAAGAATAACAACCGATTTAATAACCGAAGTTTCGGGGGCTATGCAGGAACAGAATGTCGGAACAAACCAGATTCTCACCTCAATCACCAATCTCGTAAATTCGACTGCCGAAGTAAAAGATATTGCAGACCAGTTAAAACAGGCAAGTGAATCGATTAAGAGCACAATGGAAGAGCTGGAACTGATTTCAAGTGAAATTAAAAACTCGACAAATGAACAGGAGGTCGGAATCAAAGAAGTTTTGGAAAAAGTAAACTACCTGAAAGATATCTCCGTAAAAAATGCCGGAGTGGTAAGAAGGCTCCAATCCATTACTGCAGATTTTTCTTTCGCCGAAATTGGATTAAAAGCAGCGAAAAGTCCGGAAACCCAGAATTTCGGTGTCACCGTAGTACCCCAAAGATAACTGCGTTGGCGTACGGACCAACGCTCTGTGTTACGGGCCGAAAATCTTGGAATTTTACCAGTATTTTCAGCCCGTAACACAGAGAGCTCATGGTTGTTTCGCTGCTATCTTGAAAAAGGATTCAGATTTATTTGAAAAAAATACTGAACAAAAGGTACTTTGTGACGTAAATAATGATTATACCGTGTATTCCTGTTACTTATCATGATACATGGAATATCATTCATAACATCCTCTATTTCAATAGGGTTGTCATCTATCCATAGATCGATCTTGTTTTTTAAAAGGGTATCACGTTTAATCTTAAAGAGTGGGGGAGTGATGATAACATCGTCTACAACAGGGAAACGTTTATGAAGCCAGTGTAGTGTCTGTTCTTTAATATCATCGTGGCGTGAGGTAACAATTACTAATTTACATTTTTTAACTTTTTTAAGATACAATAATTTTTCCATGACAAAGGGATATAATTTCAAGTGACACATTACATCAGGATTCTTTAAAGCTTCCTGTATTCCAATCCTTACTTTATCAGGGATACCTTTACCATCCAGAGTTTTTACCGGAACATATTTTATTTTATTATAACTGTAAATTTTTTTCAAAGCAGGATATAATTTTACCAGGGTTTCATCCAAATCTATCCCAATTGTTTTAATGACCATTATTTTTCCCTAAAAAGATTTTATATATACTATTTCATTCATTTATTTTTTACAAGAAGTTTATCAAAATATAAATATTTTAATCTTCGGTCAAAGACATCATATAATCACCTGTCGGTAAGAGGGTGAGAGGAACATCCTCTCCCCTTAGTTTCATCTTTCTTCTCTCACAGTCATCTCTACGAGAACCTTTACAAAACAAAAAGACATATACTCCTTTGATTCTTCCGGCGTCAGATTTTTTAAAAATAGGACAGATTTCATAGAATTCGCACACTTATACAAAGTCCTCCATATGAGATTGATCTCTATACTCCTCATTAATTGGTTTTCCCCGCCAAACAAGCTGTCAATTGCATTTGTTTCCTTCTGATAAAAAAAACGGAAAACCCTTACTATTGGAAATACCGAGAACTTAAATGTTTTTCGATATAAATATAATAAAAATAATACCCGGAGGGAAGGGTTTATAGAAAAAACGATTATTTTATTAAAAAATCCTTAAAGAGATAACAGGTAATGCATTTTGATACGCAGCTATTGCAAATCTGCAAGCAAAATATGCATATTTGCAGCAATTATTCATATTTGCAATATTATAATTAATTTTATCCTGTTTAAATATCAGCTATCTCCTTTCCATATAAATAATTACTAATCATTGTGGAAGTGGCATAGTTCTTACAGCACTAATCGATAGAAACTATTATTAAAAGTAAAGGAGTATTGGAATTATGAAAAAGTTTACTATTTACCTCTGTTTTTTTCTTTTATTTATGGTGTGTATTTCGTATTCCCATAGTCAAACCTATGGGGATGCGAACAATGACGGAATTATCGACATCATTGATGCACTGCTCACTGCTCAGTTCTATGTCGGTCTTGATCCACAAGGAATTGATACAACAGTGATGGATGTAAATGCCGATGGGTCGATAGACATTGTCGATGCTCTCCTCATCGCCCAGTATTATGTTGGTCTCATTACGGATTTTCCTGCAGCAAATCTTTCTACCCCGAACCCCACACCTATTCCGGCCACAACCGGTGCCCCCACTGCCGCCGCAACAAATCTGCCGTCTGTAACAAATCCGCCGACAACCACAAATCCGCCCGGAGTAACGAGTGCTGCTACCCCGGCAGGTACATCCGCACCGACTTCACCTTCAAGTGTAACATCACCCCCGGCAGAAGGAACACCGATGCCCGCGGTCTCACCGGATCCGGATGAATCTAATTTCTTTTATTTTTCCTATGATGATTCCGCGAGTACAGCTTCAGTGGAACTGACAAAATACAAACTCTTGAATGGAGACATACCCGATCCCGGGCTTGCCCGGACATGGGAATTCCTGAACTTTGAAGAATTTAATCCGGCTTCCGTCACAAACACAGGACTCTTTAATGTCTCCATGGGACTCTGGGAGAGAGATTCACTTAAAACCGGATATACAAAAGAATACAAACTCGGGGTTTATCTCGCCTCCCCGGATATTCCAAAAGAAGAAAGAAAGAATATTGTTCTTACAATTCTCGTGGATATTTCAGGTTCTATGGGTAGTCAATCCCTGCGTGTGGATGATCAAGTCTATACCCGGATGGATCTGGTCCACTATGGTCTCAATGTCCTCCCGGATTCTCTTAAAGAGGGTGATGTTATCAATATCGCAACCTTTGATACGACTGCCCGGATTGTTCATCAGGGACTTCAGATACCCCTTGATACCACGACCTATCTTAACGCTGTCGAAGCCTTGACTCCCACGGGAACGACAAATCTTGCGGCTGGCATCGATGTGGCCTATCAGGCAGCGTTAAACACCTATGATCCGGAAAAAACAAACCGTGTCATTATTCTGACCGACGCCTACGCAAATACCGGGGAAATAGACCCGGGGATTATAGCTCAAAATGTTGTAATCAATAATCAGGAAGGTATCTATTTCTCAGGATTAGGTATCAGTGATGATTTTAACGAGGCCTTTTTAAACGAGCTTACCGATACCGGCAAGGGAGCTTATTTCTCTATTATTACACAAAACGATGCACAGCGTGCTTTCAAAGACCGTTTTATTGCCCTGATATCAGTAGCCGCGAAAGATGTCCAGTTCAGGATAGATTACCCGATACCGTTAAAACATGATGAGACGGCAGCAGAAGAGACATCCGGTGATCCGGCGGAAGTTGAAACTACCAATTTTTCGTATAACACCTCTCAGTACTTTTTCGAAGGTTTCCTCGCAGAATCGGAAGATCCCCTCCCTGAATCAACCTTTAAACTCACTATTATCTACAAAAATCCGGCAGATGGCACCGAAGTGATTGAAACCTATGAAAAAACAATAAGTGAGCTTATCGATAAGGATATAAATCTTATCAGGGACGCTGAAACAATTTTCCTTTTTACCAAGCTTTTTGGTCTCCAAAAAACCTGGGCAGAAATAAGTCCGGTCCTTACGACGTATTACAGTGATTATTCATCACCCCTTTATACGGAATACAGAAACCTGATGCAATTATTTTTAGGAGATGAGGTTGATATCAGCCCCGACCCGGTAAATTTCGGTTCTGTAGCAGTGGGGAATAGTGCCACCCAAAGGGTCACCATTACAAATACAACAAATAATCCCGTGGAGATCTCAAATATCTATTTCGACGATCCGGGTTCACCGAACCCATTCAGTATTACCGCGACAATTCCCGCCACACTTCCGAGCATGGGAATTTATACGTTCCAGGTTAATTTTGCCGCTGATACTGCGGGCAATTTCACGAAAGTATTAATAGTCGACTTGAATTCAACGGAAGAAATGGAACTTTACCTCACCGGAGCTGCTGTTGAACCGACACCAACGCCGACTCCTCTGCCCGAGATACAAATAATTCCCAATCCTGTAGAATTCGGTTCAGTTCTTGTGGGAGATATTTTTACCCGGACCGTTACCATCGCGAATAATTCAACGAATGATGTGGATATTTACTCTATTTTTTTCACGAATGCTCCCTCCGTAAATCCATTTAGCATTACTTCCACACTTCCGGCAACAATCCCCGCGTTGGGTGAATTTGCTTTCCAGGTCCATTTTGCCCCGGAAAGTGAGAATAATTTTACAGCAATTCTAAATATAAGCTGGAGTATCTCAGCCAGCAGCATGGATATAAATTTGTATGGAACCGGCGGGACCAGTGTTCCCACTGTTGTTCCGACACCTGTCCCTACAATGGTTCCAACGCCCATGTAAGGCCGGACTACAGGTTTTCAAGGAAATTGTCGTTTTACAACTTTCCTAAAAGTATTATTAAGCTGCCCCGATTCCCCGGGGCAGTTTTTTATTTTATTCATATGTATTGTATGTAATAATCTAATCATCACATCTTTTTTTTCTTAAGTCTTCTATTCAGGGCTGATGTTGAAACACCCAGGAGACGGGATGCGATGCGCTGATTTCCCTTTGCTTTTTTCATTGCTTCCTGAATAAAAAAATATTCGACTTCATCGAGAGAAGGGAAATCCCCTGAATAGGTAATAAGCCTGGCAGGACGTGATGTTTTTTCGATACCGATGAGTGGAGTACTGCCGTGTTGTCGAATATAATCACGGAAATATGCAGCTTCCAAAGTAAGTGAGGTACGAAGACTCACAGCCCTTTCAATCATCGCGGCAAACTCCCGGATATTACCGGGGTAATGATAATTCTTGAGGAGGCTGATGGCTTCCGGATCAATTTTTAGTTTTTCTTTTTCATATTTCTCAAGAAAATAATTAAGAAGAAGTGGTATGTCATCCAGGCGTTCTCTTAACGGGGGAATTGTCACTTTTTGAGAAAGACGATAATAAAGATCCTTACGAAAATGTCCCGTTTCTATTTTTTTTTCAAGATTGACATTTGTTGCGGTAATGATTCGTGCATCGGAAAACTTCACCCGGTCATGTCCGAGAGGTCTATACTCCCTGTACTCAAGAAAACGGAGCAACTTAACCTGGGATTCCAAATCCAGTTCTCCGATCTCATCAAGGAATAAAGTACCGCCGGCAGCCTCTTCTACAAGGCCTTTTCGCTGAGTGATGGCCCCGGTAAAAGCACCCTTTAAGTGTCCGAAAAGGGTATCGGAAAAAATTGTTGAATCAAGTCCGGAGATATTCTCCGCAATGAATTTTCCCGATCGATTACTCGTTTTATGAATTGCTTCGGCAATAAGTTCTTTTCCTACTCCGCTTTCCCCGCAGATTAAAACCGGATAATTCCCCCTTGCAAAAGATTCGATGATTTTAAAAATATTCAGCATAGCGGTATTTTGAGTAATTATGCCGGAAAAAACCTCGGGATGCTGAAGACCTGAACCGGCAAAACTTGTACGCAGACGCGCACATTCTTCTACCAGGGAGCGCTGTTCCGTACAGTGCCGGATAACAGATGAAAGCCTTTCTTTTTGAACCGGTTTTACAAGATAGTCATAGGCACCATTCCGCATACAATCGACCGCCGTTTCAATTGAGCTTATTCCCGTTACAATAATAACAGGAATCTCGGGATAGTGCTGTTTTATTTTTTCAAGCAGATCGATTCCGGAGATATGGGGCATAGACAGATCCATAACGACACAGGAAACGGAATTTTTTATAAGCAAGGGCAATACTTTCCGGCTGTCATCACATAAAATAACATTTGTTATACCACACATCACACATGCGGCTTTTTCCGCTTCAAGCATGAGTTTTTCATCATCCACAAGCAGCACCGGGTTATTGGGATACATTATCCCGGTCTGCGTCTCAACACCTTTCCCGTCTTCTTTATCTTCCCGTGGGTAAATGTGCACTTGTTTAAAAGACCCGAGGGTGATAAGATTTGAAACCCGCAGGTTCAGTTCCCGTGGATTAAAAGGCTTTATAAGGTAGTCCTCCGGGAGTACTGATTTCTCTTTTTTTAGAACATCATCAAAAGTTCCTGCTATAATAAGAAGTACCGGTATGTGATGTGTCAGATGATGCGACCGGATATTTTCCAGAAAGGAAAGTCCATCTCCGGGGGGCAGCATAAAATCCGATATGATGAGATCAGGTTTCAGTTCACAAGCCTTTTTAAGTCCGTCATCTCCGTCGGAGGCTTCATAAATAATGTAATTATGAAAAAGAATCAACCGGAGATAATTGCGCATCTCCTTATCATTATCAACAATAAGAATTTTATTTTTTTTATCGCCGGTTATCCGGACCTGGTTTTCGGGGATTGTTGTCCGGCCGGCAAGATTTGAAAAAAGAAGATCAACATGTTCTTTATATTGGTCAGTAATAGATGCCTCTTCCATACCTGCTTCTTCATCCTGGACTTCATCTTCATTAAAAGCCTCGCATGTTACAGGAAGAAAAATACTAAAGGTCGTGCCTTTTCCGGGTTTACTTTTAACTGTCACAATTCCATGGTGAAGTGTGATGTATTCTTTTACAAGGGCAAGACCGATACCACTCCCGGATTTACCGTCATAGGAGGGCCATTTCCCTTGTTCAAAACGGTCGAAGATAATCGGTAATTCTTTTTCCGGTATTCCCCGCCCTGTATCACCCACGGAGATTCTGTACACTTCCCGGGGTTTTTTATAAGGCCATTCCATTTTGAGACTTTCAAGGAAAACCGGCGGATCACATTCTACAGTGACTTCATCTCCCTGTTGGGAAAACTTGAGTGCATTTGAGATGAGATTGGAAATCACCTTTGCCATTTTGTCCCTGTCTATGGGAACAGAGAGTGAATCCGTATTTTTTATCAACCGAAGCCGGATACCCCTGCTCTTTGCCAGGGGAATAAAATATGTAACCAGCTGAAAAAGAAAATTTACAATATTAGTTCTTTTCACCGACAGCTGTATTTTTCCGGATTTTATTTTTGACAGATCCAGGAGTTGATCTATCAGGTAAAGCAGCTTTTGCGAACCTTGTTTAATAATGCTGAGCATTTTGAGTACTTCCGGTTCCAGCTTCTTTTCTTTATCTTTAAAAAGAACTTCAAGTGGACTAAGGATGAGTGTAAGGGGAGTCCGGAATTCATGAGTAATATTCTGGACAAAGTGTTCTCTATATTGTTCAATCTCTTTCAGGGTTTTATTTGCCGCTTTTAGTTCCTTGTTGAGTTGTTTCAATTTTGTTGCTGCCAATGCCTGAGCAGCCAGAACCTTCTTCTCCTGGTCTTCAATAATAAAGCGGTAAAAACAGATGAGGAGGATAGATAATCCGATCCCCATAAAATTATGTGTTACGACAAAAATCATCCGGAAACTGATAAAGAACCA
>JAFGRV010000307.1 GCA_016934975.1 Spirochaetales bacterium
ACATCTTGAGTTTTAATATTCATAAAAACACCGGATAGCACTTTAGTATTGTTATATGAAAAACTGACACTATCAATAATTAATTCATTCATAGAGACAAATGACTCCTCACTCCCGTAACGAATAAATAAAAAATTAGAATTATGCCGAAGTGCATTAGGTAAGTAATTGTAATACACTGCCCGATCCTGAATCCCTTATTATAATACATGGGATATTCCATTCTTCTAAAAAAATGATAGAGGAAAACAGCAAATATATAGCCAAAGGATAAATATATATAAAAAAAATAGTTCATACCTTTAAAAACAAAACGTAAAGATAATTGTGGTGAAGAAAGAGTAGACACCACGCTTAAAGCAGTTACACCTGATAATGAGACTATCATGTTATATTTAGCTATTTGCTTTGAATAATAAAGTAGTACTTTCATTTATCTATTCCAATTATAACAATTTACCGCCTATAAACTGCTTAAGTAGTAATAGTATGTTTTAAAATTTTATTTTAAACTACCGAGCATAATAGACCCGGAAACCGCAATCGCGATCCCTGCAAGGGTCAAGACTGCCGCTTTGGACCTGGGAGGCGGTTTTTTAAAAAGGAAAATTCCGAAGACCGCAGCAACAACCACATTAAGCTGGGCTATGGTAAAACCTTTACCTGTCCCGATTAATTCCATCATCCTTAAAGAAGTGAAGTTTCCGATCCCCCATAAAATACCGGAAATGGAAACCCGTACATAATACGAGGGCTTTTCCAGGGCAATAGATTTTCCGGTGAACAACACAAGGATGACACTCCCTGTGAAAATACCAACTGCCAGGGGAAAAGCGGCGACCCACATGGATATGGACGAAAGTCTGATGGGTATGAAATAACTCCCCCACAGGATCCCTGCAATAATTGCACCGGCGATCCCCGTATTTCGCAGACGATTTCCCGGGATCGTACTTTTTCCTCCTGGACTCTCTTTCGCCATGATAATTAAAATTATTCCGCATATTATCGCAAAAACAGAAATAACGGCAAGGATTATTCCCATACCACCGGTTTGCAGAAATTCACCGAATAACAAAATACCCCACGCAATCGAGACAATAATATTCAAAGGGGCCCAGATACCGATGGCTTTGGCAATTCCGATTCTATTCGTGCCTAAAAAAGCAAAATATCCGCTTACAGACCAAATAAGTCCGCCGGCAAAAGGAAACCAGAAAGATTCAAGGGTAAGGTTGTGAAAACCCTGGAAAATTCCAACGACGAGGGCAAGGAAAAGATTTGAGACGGCAATGTAAAAAGTTTTAATCTGCTGATTTTTAAACGGTATGGTGTGACTCGGTACAAGCCAACTTCCCCAGGAAATAATTGTAAGAAAAGCAAAGAGAATACCGAGCATATGATTTTCCATAGATTATTCAGTTCATTATTTCTTTTTTATTAATTTCTTTTTCTTTTTTTTAAGTTTTCCTATTTTTTTATTCAATTTCTTGATTTTCTTCTTAGTGCCCATTCATGCTCCTCCATAATTTAATTGATGCTTTGCTTTCCCATTTTACATAAACCTGTAATATTTTTACAATCGATCTAAAATTCCAGAATCGAAATACTCTGCTTTTATTATAGTAATTCATGCAATTCAGTACAAGAGTCTTTAAAAAAAAGTCCAGGTAAAACAAAAAATAGATAAACCATTAAGCACCACCATCATCTTTGCGGTACTGCTTAACAACAGCCAATCCTTCGGTAAAATCCCGGAGAGCACCAAACTGGGGCTTAATAACAAAGCTGCCGGTCTTATCAATAAAACCGTATTTTCCGTCTTTCATGACTGCGGCCAAACCCTGATTAAAGGAAGAAGCACTCTTAAACTGCGGTTGTATGGCTATTTTTCCCGCTCTGTCAATATAACCATAATACATCCAGTCTTTTTGAAAGAACGCCATTCCTTCCTCAAAGTCACCGGCATAATCAAATTGCGGCTCACAGATAATCTTTCCTCTAGTGTCAATAAAACCCCATTGGCCGTTTATCTTAATCCAGGCCCTCCCCTGGGAAAAAGATTCCGCCCAATCAAAGCGCAATGGAATAACTGTCTTACCGGTTTTGTCGATAAAACCCCATTTATTATTTTTTAATACGCACGCCATCCCTTCCCTGAATTTTCTTACACCATCGAACTGTGGCCGTATGATAATTTCCCCCGTTTTATCCATAAAACCTTTTTGCTGATTTACTCGTATTTCTATCAAACCTTCCTGAAAATGACCCCAAGGATCTATATAATCAAACTGAGGTTTCACGACAAATTCACCTTTGGGGTTGATAATTCCGTACTTTTCATCTTTAACAACGACGGCAAGGGCACCTTTAAAAGCACTACTCGTTTGAAACTGCGGTTGAATAACAACTTTCCCTTTTTTATCGATATAACCCCATTTACTACCCGTATTTATTTCCGCCAGGCCTTCACTAAAATCACTTACAGCAGGGAACCGGGGTTCAACAATTATCTTCCCATCAGTATTGATTAAACCCCACATACCGTTTTTCTTAATGGCAGACAGCCCTTCACAAAATCCCGGGGCTGCCTCAAACTGGGGTTGAATGATAAAATTACCATTCTTATCAATAAATCCCCATTTCCCGTTTTTCATAACAGCCGCAAGCCCCTGACGGAATTCTCTTGCCTGCTCAAATTGCATGGGAATTACAATTTTACCGGTTTTGTCTATATAACCGAAAAAATCATATTGGTCTGCCCGGGAGTGAATGGGTAAAAAGAAAACAAATAATAAGGTAACACTCAACAGATAGTTCTTCATACATGCCCTCCAATTAATGATAATGAAACCGGTAATCCGGTGCAAGTGTTTTTTCTTCCCCGGGGGCCTCGAATTGTCAAAAGAGAGAGTTTTGTATTCCCACGCAAGATAAAAAATTGTAATATCTTTATGTATAAAGTAATGTAACATGATGTATTGAAAGAATAAAGGAACTCACCGATGCAAAAAAAAGAAGATTATAGGATTCACACTTTTCCTTCGAGCAGGCTATTTACTATGGATATTGGTAAAATCGGATTACAAAAACATCACATTAAAGCAATCATAGAGGTTGATGTTACTCTCCCGAGAAAAGAAATAAAAAGGCTCCGCAGAGAACAAGGTGTTACCGTATCATTTACATCGTGGATATTAAAATGTATCGGCCAGGCTATAGATGAATACAAGCAGGTACATGCCTTACGAAAAGGAAGAAATAAACTTGTTATTTTTAATACCATCGATATTTCGATAGTTGTCGAGAAAATGGTAGAGGGAGTTCTTGTTCCGCTGCCTTTAGTAATCAGAGATGTAACTCATAAAGATTTAGCAGCTATTACAGATGAAATTGAACAAGCAAAAAATCAGGAAATCAAAGATGAAAAAAATTATGTGCTTGAGCAAAACAGGAAAATGGAGCCGATAAAACTCTTTACATTACTTCCCCAGTTTATACGTTTGTTTATTTGGAAAATCATATTATCGAATCCATATCGCATAAAAAGAATGATGGGAACAGTCATGGTTTCATCAGTGGGGATGATGGGTAATGTCAGAGGCTGGTTTATTCCCTATAGCATCCATCCCATTTGTTTTGCCCTCGGTTCTATCATAAAAAAGCCGGGTGCAACAAAAAACAGCATTGAAATTCGTCAGTTTCTGGAGATGACAATACTGATAGATCATGATGTGGTTGATGGTGCTCCGGCAGCCCGCTTTGTGTCACGGCTCAAGGATTTAGTTGAAAGTGGGTACGGATTATAAAATAAAGTGCTTCCGGGAAACGAGTAAAACATGATATAAGTAAAGAAAGTTTATCTTAACACAATAACGAAAGGGAAGTACCACAATGCTTAAAAAGAAAAAACAATCCCTCAAAAGGAAGATTCTCAGCTGGTTTTTAATTCTCGTTGGTCTTTTACTGCTTGCGTTTCTTGTCTGGTTATTCCCTGCTATAATGGAAAGTTTCACTTATCCCGATGCTCATATAAAAAAAGGGGATATTCACTATCTGACGAGTAAAATATACAATGTCAGAAGAACAAGGAATGACCAGAGCGGGATTAATCTCGGATGTGCATTGCAGGCGCCCAATGAAGGAGACTGGGGCCTGGTTCTAAAAGAAAAAGATTTTGATGCGGTTCAAAAAGCGGGATTTTACCATATCCGGGTGCCTGTGCAATTCTTACCTCACTTAACCAGGAGAGACAACACCTATCAGCTCGATGAAAAATTTTTATTACGCCTTGATTGGGTCATCGGGAATATCCTGGACCGGGATATGATCGCCATCATAGATTTTCATTATGTCATTCCGGATGCTAAACTTAGCTTTACTTCTCCCCGGGAGAAAATGGAATGTGAAGAAAGATTCCTGGCAGTATGGAAATTACTTGCCGAAAGATACAAAGACTTCCCGGATACTCTCTATTTTGAATTGGCTAATGAACCGCATCGACCCATAAATCCGGAGGTATGGAATTCCTTTGTACAACATGCCCTTACCGCGATCCGGCGAACCGGTGGAAACAATTCGAAGAGGATGATTATTGTCGGGACGAACATCCGTATCGGCCTGCTGATTCACACATGGGACCAGGTGAACGGTATTGATCAACTCACATTGCCATCTGTCGAAGATGATCCGAATATCATGGTCACGTTTCATTATTACAACCCCTATCCATTCTCTCATCAAGGAGAAACCTATACTCCGGATCTGGAATTTATATCCGGGGTGTGGGTTGGAAATAAATGGACGAATACTGATAACCAGATTTCATATGTGAAAAAGGATTTTGACAGAATCAGCCGATGGGCACGGAACAACCATCGCAAGGTGATACTTGGAGAATTCGGGGTAAGTATTTATGCTGATAAAGACTCCCAGGTCAATTGGACCCGCCTTGTGCGGGAGGAAGCCGAGTCACGGGGTATGATCTGGATATTCTGGCAGCTTTATGATATTTCATCTTTGGGAGGAATTTATAATCAATCCGATGGTTTCTGGCGGAAAGAAATCATTGACGCCCTTCTTCCCGGGGAGGACTGGGCAGATAATAATAGTGATGCCGAACCGGAGTCTGTCATCAGGGAATTAATAATTTTATTACAAGATCCCGAATGGAAAATCCGCAGAAAAGCAGCTTTCTCCTTACGGGATATAGCACCCGCCGGAAAATCCGCAATACCTGTTTTAATTTCCTCCCTTAAGGATGAAGAATGGCAGGTAAGACAAGCATCCGCCCAAGCCCTGTCACACTTTGGGTTGTTTTCACAACCGGCAATACCTGAATTAATCGAAATACTCAAAGATCCGGAATGGCAGGTACGAAATTCCGCGGCAGAAGCATTGGCAGCGATCGGTGAAACCGCATATCCTGCAATCCCATTATTAAGAGAGGCACTCACAGATCCGGAATGGCAGGTACGGCGCCGCGTAGCAGAGGCATTAACCTCGATCGGCAAAGCTTCTCATCAGGCTCTCCCTGAATTAATGACAATGTTGCATGACGAGGAATGGCCGGTGCGGGAATCAGCGATATGGGCCATAACAACAATTGCTCCGGAAAATAAGGAGGTCCAAAGGGCCCTTCAAACATGTAGTGATGATTCCGAAGCTATTGTACGCATGGCGACACGACAAGCACTCACAAGGATTAATGCACATAATAAGTAAAAGACCATCTCCAAAGTCCGTTTATTGAACGGCGGTGGCTTTCTTTTGATAGTAAAGAGGAAAATGAAATGAAAGTTTGTGGAATTTCGGGAACCCCCAGAATAAATGGCAATAGCACGATTCTCCTTGACCATGCACTGAGTCCATTTAAAAAAGAAGGTTGGGAAGTAGTGCAAATCAAGCTTTCGGAGAAAAAAATTCTTCCTTGCAACGGATGCGACAAATGCAGGAATAACGGCACATGCGTGATCGATGATGATATGGCACAGGTCATCGACAAATTCCGCGAATGCGACGCTTTAATCGTCTCCACACCAGTATACTATCGGACACCCACAGCACAGCTCATGTCTTTATTCCAGAGATATTATTCGGTTAGAGAAGAAAAACCACTCTCACTCAAACCGGGTGGAGCCATTGCTGTCGGCCGGGGAACGGGCGGGGGTCAGGCGATTACAATAAATATCATTTATACATGGATGCTTTCCTGCGGAATGGTCTGCGTGCCGGGTGAATTAAACGGAGTAACAGCACGGGCCGATGCGCCGGGAGACATCCTTCATCAGCCCGATCGACTTTTACAAGCGGAAGCACTCGGGCAAAATGTGTTAAGAATAGCCGCGTCTCTATCGAGATGAGAGAATAAGCAGGAAAGTAGAATACATTTACTATAACAAAATTGATAGATGGTCGATAAATCAATTATTTAGGAAATGATTAATGAGAGGCAGCAAAATGAAAGATTCGAAAACAAGATTTTCCGATCGGGTGGAAAATTACATTAAATACCGGCCTCATTATCCGAGGGAAATAATATCAGTCTTAAAGCAGAAAATCAATCTTGATAAAAAGTGGATAATCGCGGATATCGGATCGGGCACGGGAATTTCCTCGGAATTATTTATTGAAAATGGCAATATCGTCTATGGTATTGAACCGAATGATGAAATGCGCTCGGCAGCAGAAAAATATTTCACCGGAAATAATAATTTTATAAGTATTCCGGGATCCGCGGAAACTACTACATTAAAAGAAAACTCAATGGATTTAGTAATTACCGGTCAAGCCTTTCACTGGTTTGATATTAAAAAAACAAGAGATGAATTTATTCGTATATTAAAAAATAATTGTTATACCGTGCTTTTTTGGAATGAAAGAAAAACTGAAGGTTCCGGATTTCAGATCGACTATGAAATCTTTTTACGAAAATATTGCAAAGAATACAATATGGTAACTCAGAAGAACATAACATCGGAGCAATTCGTCAGATTCTATGGTTCCGGCGATTATAAATATGAAAAAATGAATAATTCCCAAAAATTTAATTTTGAGGGTTTAAAAGGACGTTTGCAATCATCCTCATATTCTCCGAATCCTGATGATCCGGTCTATTATGAAATGACAGAAAAATTATTCTGTTTATTTCAGAAACACGAAAGAGACGGCCAGGTTTCCTTTGAATATGACACGGAAGTATATTACGGAAAGATTGTATAGCTAAAAATATCAACAGTATCTTTGGCCGGTATCGCTGCCATAAGTGTCAGTCTTGCAATTTCAATCCTGAATCAAATATAACCAGGGTGATTATTTGATCGTGGGTGTATGTATCATCCGGACCACACTATTTTTATGTTGATTTTTTTGGGCAGGATAAATAGTATCTGATAGAAGAGGGTAAAAATGTGAATTCAACCATTGTACCGGATTTCCTTATGCGGTATTGCATTGAAAATAACAATCCCTTTATTTCATTGAATGAGCTTCCCTTTGAAAAGGCTCATGAAATTAAAAATTTACATTGTAAAAAACTCAATATTGGCGGCTTTTATAGTGAATATGATTATTTAATACATCGAAGAGAGATTGAAAAATGGATATATCATCAATTTATAAAAAAGGGTGGTAATCCCAAATGCCCGGTGCCTGTTTATATGTTTCTTGGGAATTCCCCTGAAGGAGAGTATGATATACGTGCTGATATTCAAAAGGGTTCAAAAGGATATAAAATTTACTTACATCAACTAGACATCAACACACTATCATTTTCATATCCCGACAGTATGTATGAAATGGATTATGATGAACATGGAATACCCGTTGACGGTCACAGGACGAATACTCC
The DNA here is from genome assembly GCA_016934975.1 of Spirochaetales bacterium. Taxonomy (GTDB): domain Bacteria; phylum Spirochaetota; class Spirochaetia; order SZUA-6; family JAFGRV01; genus JAFGRV01. The sequence goes on from JAFGRV010000307.1 coordinate 7,850, forward strand.
GGAAGTACTTGTTTATGATGACCTGGAAGAATATATCATACGTCATAATATTCTTAAAAATAAAAAATTTACGATAGAAGCTCAAGTTTGGGATAAAACCCGCCTTACAGAAATATGGGAAAACGGTGAATATGAAAAAATTGATTAAAATACAAACAACGAATCTTTATTTTTTTATTATCGTCTTATTTTGGGGGTTGATGTTTTTTAGTTGTGATAATATAATTTAATATGTATAGGTATAAGATAAAAAGCATATCTTATATTTAAAAAAACAGCATTATATAAACAATCGGAAGTCAGCTGCCGCTGATCTTGTGATATCGGAAGCAATCAGGACCTGGCATATCAAGCTGTGTCCGACAGATATTCATCAAATGAAATACCCGGAAGCTTAACAGGCAACAAATTATTGTTGTCCCCAGGAGCACTGAATATAAAATCTTGGAATAAAAGGAGTAAACTGTATGAAAGAAGAAAGCAAATGCCCGGTTACGGGCAAAACAAGGAAAACCACCACCGGTGGTGGGACATCGAACCGGGACTGGTGGCCAAATCAGATAAACCTCAAGATCCTTCATCAGCACTCTCAAAAGAGTAATCCCATGGGTACGGAGTTCAACTACGCTGAAGAATTCAAGAAACTCGACCTGAAAGCCTTGAAAAAGGATCTCTATAACCTCATGAACGATTCCCAGGAGTGGTGGCCCGCTGATTATGGTCACTACGGACCACTCTTTATCCGGATGGCATGGCACAGTGCGGGCACATACCGTCTGGGTGACGGCCGTGGTGGTGCGGGATCCGGAAATCAGCGGTTGGCGCCACTCAACAGCTGGCCGGACAATGTTAACCTCGATAAAGCGCGCCGGCTTCTCTGGCCGATTAAGCAAAAATACGGTAAGAAGATTTCCTGGGCCGACTTGATGATCCTTGCCGGCAATTGTGCACTCGAATCCATGGGATTCAGAACCTTCGGTTTTGCAGGGGGGCGCGAGGATATCTGGGAGCCGGAAGAAGACATTTACTGGGGGAACGAGAGTGAGTGGCTTGGAGACAAGCGATACTCCGGTGACCGTGATCTCGAAAATCCCCTCGCCGCCGTGCAGATGGGTTTGATATATGTCAATCCCGAAGGACCGAACGGCAAACCGGATCCCGTCGCCTCGGGAATTGATGTCCGGGAGACTTTTGCCCGGATGGCAATGAACGACAAAGAGACGGTTGCACTCGTCGCCGGTGGTCATACCTTCGGTAAATGCCACGGAGCGGGAGATGCGTCCCATGTCGGACCCGAGCCTGAAGCCGCCTGTATCGAAGAGCAGGGCCTCGGATGGAAGAGCAGTTTCGGCAGCGGCAAGGGTGGAGACACCATCAGCAGTGGCATCGAAGGCGCCTGGAAGCCGAACCCGGCCAAATGGGACATGGGCTATCTGAACATGCTGTTCAAATACGAATGGGAGCTGGTAAAAAGCCCGGCCGGCGCGAATCAATGGCTCGCCAAGGACGTGGCCGAAGAGGACATGGTCGTCGATGCCCATGACCCGTCAAAGAAGCACCGGCCGATGATGACCACGGCAGACCTTTCCCTTCGCTATGACCCGATCTATGAACCCATCGCGCGGCACTATCAGCAGAATCCCGCAGAATTCGCGGACGCCTTCGCCAGAGCGTGGTTCAAACTGACCCACCGCGACATGGGCCCCCGTTCGCGTTATCTCGGCGAAGAGGTTCCAAAAGAAGAACTGATATGGCAGGACCCAATACCCCCGGTGGATTATAAGCTTATCGACTCACAGGACATCAAAGATCTTAAAAGCAAGATCCTTGCTTCAGGGTTATCCGTTTCCAGGCTGGTCACCACTGCCTGGGCTTCGGCATCAACCTTTCGAGGTTCCGATATGCGGGGCGGTGCGAACGGCGCACGGATTCGATTGGCACCTCAGAAAGATTGGGAAGTCAACCAGCCGTCACAACTAAAGAGTGTGCTGCAGACTCTTGAAGGAATCCAAAAAGAGTTCAACAGCGCCCGGCAAGACGGAAAAAAAGTTTCCCTCGCCGATTTGATTGTCCTGGGAGGATGCGCAGGTATCGAGAAAGCCGCAAAAGATGCAGGCACCGACGTGATTGTTCCTTTCAACCCCGGACGTACGGATGCCGTACAGGAACAAACTGATGCAGCCTCATTCAAGGTACTCGAACCGGCTGCGGACGGGTTCCGTAACTACCTCAAAGGAAAATACAGTGTATCGGCAGAGGAACTCCTCGTTGACAAGGCGCAACTCCTCACCCTCACTGCCCCGGAGATGACTGTTCTTATCGGCGGTATGCGGGTTTTAAATACGAACTTCAATCAAACCCGGCACGGCGTCTTCACCGATCATCCCGAAACCCTCACAAATGACTTCTTTGTGAATCTCCTCGATATGAAAACAATCTGGAAGCCGGCTTCCGAAGAAAGAAATCTCTTCGAGGGTTGTGACCGGGCAACGGGCAAAGCGAGGTGGACCGCAACCCGTGTGGACCTTATCTTCGGTTCAAACTCCCAGCTCCGGGCCCTTGCAGAAGTCTATGCATGTGCCGACTCCCGGGATAAGTTCATACATGATTTCGTGGCAGCCTGGAACAAAGTGATGAACGCGGACCGTTTTGATCTCGCCCGATTATAATGGAAGCTGCACCGGGAGCTTCCGGATTAAAATAGCATAAACGAGATGTAAAGCTGATTCTTAAATTTTAAAACAAGGCACCGGCAGGGGATAACAGGCAAAGGCGATCCCCTGCCGGGCCGTTTTTTTATAATTGTCTTTTAGCGGCAACTTCCTATAACAGAGAATTGACAAAGGAGATAGTGCTATGGCATCAACATGGATTTCATATAACGAACTTGCATGGACCGAAGATCTGCTGGCGGACCCGGCAGAATACGAAGATGAGGTAAAGGTCTATGTCGATGTGATAAAGGATACTGCGGAAAAACCACCACGCACACTGCTCCACCTTGGGAGCGGGGCAGGTGGTCAGGACCATGTCTTTAAACGGCATTTTATTGTGACTGGTGTGGATCTGAGTTCCGGCATGCTGAACAAAGCGCGGAAGGCACACCCCGATATCGAATATCTGGAAGGAGACATGCGGACGATACGATTGAACCGGCAGTTCGATGCAGTGGTTATTCCGGACGGTATCGACTACATGGTTTCAATAGACGATCTCCGGCAGGCAATTCAAACTGCGGTGATCCATCTTAACCCCGGGGGTGTTTTACTCGTTGTTGGAAAAACCGAGGAAACCTTTCAAAACAATAATTTTGCTTACACCGGAGAAAAGGATGATGTGCATGTGACATTATTCGAGAATAATTACATCAACCCCTATGTTCCTCATACCTATGAGATAACACTGTTCTATTTAATCCGTCAACAGGGAAAACTGACAACATACACGGAACACTCCATAGCAGGTCTTTTCCCCCATGCCATATGGGATAAAATCTTTAAAGACGCCGGACTCACAATGCAGGAAAAAAATCTGAATGGCATCTACGACAATTATCTCCTCGGCGATGGAGAGTATCCAATGACGATTTTCATCGGGCGAAAAGTGTGATATTCGAGTTGTTCTCATGAATGGATCCAGGGTAAACCCGGGAATAGATAAAGATAACATCTGCCCACCCCTTCCTCCTCCAAACGAATCGAGCTATTTCATCACATTGCCTTCCATAAAACACTACCATGGCTGCTGTACCGGGTTCTTCTTCGCTTTAGGTTCGCATATCCCAAAGACTATCCGGAGAATGAAAAAGGCTCCAAAGTACTTGCATTTCTGAAGCATGTACAAAAACTTTCCGGAGATGCAAAAACTATTTATGAGGGTGATGTTTTTTGACGAAAGCCGGACACTTTTTTGGAGGTAACTATTACACTTAATAAAAATCAGATTGATAATAATATCAATTGGTTACTTACACATGCATCAATTCCCGTTACGTATTTAACCCACAAATTTCTTTTAAAGAATAATTCAGATTCAGCACTGTTAACGACACTATTCCCGGAAAGAGTAGCCAAATACAGATTATTTCATTTGATCGAAGATGATTGGATTACTTACTATTTGACAAGAATCATGCAAAATATTTTGAAGCATGAGGAATAGTTCAAACATTTAATAGATGTTTTTAACTGTCGAGGTTATTGCATTAAATTGAAGAGTACTCTCGTCATGTATTCTTTGCAAGAACCTCTGTTATATAAATAATTCCATGAATTTCAGAATTTCTTTTTTCACATGAGGTTTTGTCACAACTTCCGAAATTGAACATATTCCATCCGCCCCCGCATCAACCACACTTTTGGCATTGATGAGGGTGATCCCGCCGATAGCAATTAAAGGCAATGAAACTTTTTTACGAATTTCCTCGATAAGAGTGAGGCCGCAGGGTTTTCCCGCATCAGACTTTGTGGCGGTCGCAAATACAGGACTGATACCAAGATAGTCTGCCCCGTCTGACTCGGCTTCCAATGCTTCTTCCAGGTTATGAACTGTCACCCCGATAGTTTTTGTTTTTCCGAGGAGTTTCCGTGCTATCAATAAAGGCATATCCTCCTGACCGATGTGAACTCCATCAGCATCAATTGCCAGGGCAATATCGATCCGGTCATTTATTAATAACATCGCATCCCCGCATATTTCCTTCAGGAGAGCGGCTTCTTCGTAGAGTACTCTGGTTTCAGGATTTTTATTCCGGTATTGAATTATCTTTACACCTGCGGATATTGCTTCTTTCACATCCCTTATAATCCCTGCCTTACTTAAGGTGGCATCGGTTATGAAATAATAGCCTTTCATTCTTTTATAACAACTTTCTTGTATCGTTCAATAGTTTCCTGACTCAGATGAAAAACCTCATCAAATAAATTTACTTTAAAGCTTCCCGGTCCTCTGCTTTTTTCGAGAGCTCCCTCGGAGGCGATCTCAAAACAGCAGAGACCCGCGGCAGCAGCCATTGCACAATTTTTCTCTATCGCTGCAAAAGTCCCGATAACAGAGGTGGCCATACACCCCGTACCCACAATATTTGCCATCATGGGAACGCCGTTTTCGACACTATAACACTTTCCGGTTTCATCGGCGATGATATCCTCTTTTCCGGTAATGACAATGGTCGAGTGATATCTTTTCCCAAGGGTTTTTGCGATGGAGTATAAGTCCTTATTCACCTCTCCTGCATCGACACCCTTCGTTGCACTATTTTCACCTGCAATCCTGGCGATTTCAGATGAATTCCCTTTGATAATACTGATTTTCACCTCGTCTAAAATCTCGAAGCATTTATCATCTCGTAATTTTGTAGCTCCGGCCCCGCAGACATCGAGAATAACAGGAATCCCCTTATTATTCGCAGCCCGGCCCGCGATGATCATGGCCTCAATAATATCAAGGGTTAATGTCCCGATATTGAGCACAAGAGCAGATGCGATGTTCACCATATCTTTCACTTCTTCTTTGGCATGGGCCATAACAGGTGATGCCCCGAAAACCTTTACAATATTCGCGCAATCATAGATTGTCACCCAATTTGTAATATGATGGACCAGGGGTTTGTCTTCTCTGACTTTCCGGAGGAATTTGTAAATATCCATAGTTACTCCTTAAAAAAAATGATAAGTTTATTGGGGGGATTACAATTGTCTTACTCCCTTCGCCGGCATTATCCGGATCAGGTTCAACGGGTATAATCTCAGGTATATTCTATGAAATACCACCCCACGACAATTGTAGAATATATTATTTTTATGTTACTAGTCAAGCATTAAAATATGACATCGGTAATACTCTTGAATTTATTTTAAAAGTAGTTCAGAGTAAATAGTACATCCGGATGCGGATTAAGAAAGAAGAGAAAGAATGAAATTAAAACAAAATAGTACTTCTTTGATAAACTCTTTCAATAAAATAGCTCATCATTACGACATAGAAACCAGTACGTTTACTCATAGACTCATTGAGCATGTGACTTTTCAAAATCTTTTATTAGATTTGCCAAAGCCATATGAAGATTTAAAGATATTAGATTTAGGTGGTGGAACAGGTAAATATTCGATTGAATTAGCAAAATTGGGATATAGTGTAACGTTGTCTGATATAAGCCAGGAAAGTCTTAATGTCGCAACAGTAAAAATAAAAAATAGTGGTTTAAATATTCCTACAATTCAAGCAGATGCCGAACATGTTCCATTCAACAACGGAAATTTCGATATGGTTTTAATGCTTGGCGGTGTCATGAGTTATACTCCACATCCTCAACAACTCCTTCGGGAATGTAATCGTATATTAAAAAACGACGGAATATTGTGGTTTGATTTTTTAAATACTATTGGATGGGCTTATGAAATATCGGATCCGAATAGGAAGACGGAAATAGTGTTAGAAAAAGAAAAATTAATACAGATGGAAGATTGGGATTATCCGACACATTTATTTAATTATAAATTTATGGAATCAATGGTTCAGAAAAATCATTTTACAATAAAATCAAAATATGGACTATTATCATTATCTATATCATTGCCGATGGAACAAAGATACCTCATTGATTATGACGAAAAATTGTTGGAAAAATATAAAAAAATAGAATTAGAATTAAGCAGATATAAGGAATGCTATGGCTCATCTTGGGGCTGTAGTATTTGTGCTAAAAAGAATAACTCTGGCAAATAGTAATAAAAACTGATGTGGAGATTCATCGATGATGCTTTCATCTTTCAACAATATTCCCATCTTTTTCAATAAAACAGGAAGTGGTCCGGCTGTTTTACTTCTTCATGGTTTTGGGGATGATCATACAGTGTGGCAAAAAACAAGATGGGTCGATGAATTACAAAAATCATTTACTGTTATCTCCATGGATATCCGGGGGTGCGGAAAAAGCGGAAAACCCGATAGTCCAAATGATTACACTTTGGAAGCACATTGTTCGGATATAAAAAATGTATTAATTGAATGCGACACCCCATCTCCCATTATGTGGGGCTGGTCGTTAGGTGCGACAATTGCTCTCCATTACTCGAAAAAACATAAAGTGTCAGCGACTATCGCGGCAGGTACCTACTTTGGCCCGATCTTCACAGACGAATTTATTATGAACGGTCTCGCCCAAACAAAAGATAAAATTACCCGTGCTCGTTTGAATGGCCTGAAAACCTGGGAAGTTGTACAACCGGAGGAAATATCAACACCCCTGTTGGTTTATACAGGAACAAATGACGAAAATGTTGCTGTACAGCTTCGGAAACAAAAAAACGCCATAGAAACTTCAGGCGGTCAATTATGTATACTGCAAAACCTTAATCATGAAGAGTTACTGACAAATATGGACGCGGTAAAACCTCTAGTATGGCCTTTTTTACGAAAAAATTCCCCGGTTAAAAATCCATTATTTAGTGACTCTCAGTAAAATAACGACTTTAAAACAATATATATCACATACTCCTCCGTAATTATTATAAATTTTGCTTTTTTCAATAACCTGTGATACAATAGATTTTTAAATTTTATATTATTTAGGGAGCACTTTCATGAACAGAGCACAAAATAGACGAAGCAAAGAGAGAATTATCACCCTGTGTATATTTTTGTTTTTATCAATTCCTGTTTTTTCCGCATCCCTGGGAGATGTGGATTCCAATTCCTCCATCGATATTGTGGACGCCCTCCTGGTCGCACAGCACTATGTAGGTCTTAATCCCGGACAATTCGATAGTTCGGCAGCAGATGTTGATGCAAACAGTTCCATCGATATCGTCGATGCCCTTCTCATCGCTCAATATTATGTGGGTCTTATCGATAGGTTTCCAGGTGAAACGGCAACACCACTCCCGACTCCTTCTCCCACAACTGTACCGGGAGGAAATGAGGTTGATGCGTTCGGTATCACAAACCTTTATCCCGATATTCCGGGAGTTCAGGAATGGAATTCCCTGCACTGGAATAACGGGATTGAGCGGACACTCTCCGGGAGCGCGGGCACAAGAGACCCCTATGATCCCACCGGATGGTCCCAGTACCGGGGAAACGGATTCCTCACATTTACAGGAAGCGGACTTCTGCTCATGGGAGGCGGCGGAGAACCGCGTATTTACATCAACCCATATGAGGGTTCCACAGAGACCAATCCCGAAGTATTCTGGAAAAATGTGGAAGTCTCGGTCTATTACATGCGAATTGGAACGGATGGTGCAAACTGGGGCGGGTGTATTATCGGTGCCAGAAGCGGGCCCAATGGGCATACCGGTACAAATCCCTGCACAGCGACAACATACTACGCCCGGCTCCGGCATGACGGCAAGATTGATTTCGAGAAAGAACTCATGCATTCACCATCCACAGTGGGTATTTCACAAACCTATTGGGGCGGGAACCCGCTTCCCTCGGACAGGTGGATAGGAATGAAATATTGCATTTATAATATTGATAATAACCAGCATGTAAAACTCGAGATGTATCTTGATACAACAAGCAATGGAGCAAACGGCGGTACATGGGAAAAAGTGCTTGAATTTACGGATGATGGGAACTGGGCCGCTCCCGCTGATGGTTGCAGCTTCCCCGATACCTATATTGTTACGGAAGGCGGCGGGGTTGTTTTTATACGAAACACAAATATCGCAGAAGCCCGGTATAAATGGTTTACCGTGAGGGAAATTCAGGCCGGGAATTAGACCTATGCCTTCCCCTGTTACGATCCACCATCACCCGAACCAACCTCTGACACGACACCCCTTGCAAATCCCCTGGGAGATGTCACTCATGATGACCAGATTGATATTGTTGACGCGTTATTGACAGCCCTGTTTTATGTCGACCTTAATTCGACAATCTTTTACCCCGACAACGGCGATGTAAATTGTAACGGCACCATAGACATAGTCGACGCATTATTGATTGCTCAATTTTATGTCGAATTAATACCAGGATTTTGCTAATATGTCATGACATGTGTTGAATGTGCGATTCACTCCCCAATCCTTGTTTTCAAACAAGGATTGGGGAATAATAGCGAAATGCAGGTTCTCTCTAAAAATATAATTCTCGCCAGGGTAATATTACTTAATAACAAAACCGAAAAGGGACATTCTATGACAGGTTAATTTATTTAAAATGTAATTTATTCCACCCTATTTTTGCCAGGGTTTCACTGAATCTCCATTCATAATAGGAGAGTTCACCCTTTCCTTTCCATCGAGGAATTATTGATCTATATTCATCCAAATATTCATGTATTTGACTGATGCAGTTCTCAGAGTTCATGCATGTCATAGATTGGATCACATGAAAGAACTCATGGAACCATCCATTCAGATGATATACCTTATACGGGAGAAAATCACCCTCCCAGACATAATCGAAGGGGAAAGCGATCCATCCCTTGACCCGGGAGAGCTTACCTCCGGGGAGGGGAAACTGCATTCCGCCGCCTCCTGCCGCGGTTGCGATTCCTTTCCCGGAAAAATAAATAACAAAGGTATCAAATTTGTCGATATTTTGTTGGATAAGGGTGCGGAACTCAGCCCGGGGTTCTATTTTCCCGAGCACAGGATAACGGAGTTCCCTTTGCAAGAGTGCATAATAATCTTGGGAAACCTCTGTCACTGTACCATCAAACAGGATATCCTCTGATTGAATTGTCCATTGACCGTGGCTAAAAAGCTCAATCAAGCGAACGCTTATGTTGCGATCAGTATCCATCTGGGACTTCAACGCCATATCAATTGAATTTTTTACAGAGAGCTTCTTCCCGTTAGTTTCGATGAGGGAAACATCTATATTTTTAATGTAAATATTTAATACCTTATGAATATTTGTGGGCTTTACAGCACCGAGTTTTTTCCGTTGCTCAATCAGGTTCAAGTAATAATCCCATCCCGTATCCGGTTCAGTGATATTTACAACCTCCCGATTGTTTCCTCTTATGGTAAGTCCCTCTCGATACAATTCCAGAGCCTTATCATATAACATAGAACCAAAGGCTTCCTTTGCGAGGGTGCAATATGCCAGAAATGAATAATAACAAAGATCAAAACAAGAGGATTTAGCATCAAGTTTATATGCTTTCCTGCTCATTTCAAGGACTCTATTGAAATTTTGAAGTTCAAGTTGACATTTTACCTGCAGGCCATAGAGTTGCATAAGATCATCGATGATTTTTTTTCTCTCTTCTTCCTTCTGTACAGAAATAAGCTTTTTTTCCAGAAGTAAAACACCCTTTTCAAGAGCCGGAACCGGCGCATCATAATTCTTTTTTTTAAAGTGTACTCTTACCAGCCCGATATAGTTATAGGATTCATGTGGTGCGGTATCAATCCCATGAATAAAATCCTCTAAAGCTTTGATGAGATCATTTTTCTCCAGATACATCATACCCCGGTAATAAAGGATAAAAGGCTGCTCCCAGACCTGAAGAGCGAGTGAAAAAAACAAAAGAGCTTTTTCAAGGGACTCCATATTTTTACTTTCGTAATACATCCGGTAAAAATCCATGGCTTTAAAATAATATTCATCTGACAAGACTTTTTTATTCCAGGAGAGGTATTCCTCGGTATCTTCAGGTTTCCACTTTCTTATCGCTTCCTGTAGAAAAATTATTTTTTCATTATTATCTGTTGAAGCCCTGTATTGTGTAATACAATCATACCAATCGCCACATGGTTCTTGTGCTTTAAGATTAAAACATACAAAGAACAAAATCAGAATGATACAATATCGTGTCATGTTCAAATCTTACCTCCACAGAAAGTAAGGAATTGCTTTGAAACTATGAGAGAAGCTTTCACTACCGAATCTCTCTCCGGCGCACCCATCAAGACCATATTTCATATTATATTCTCATTTAAATAGTTTTTCCAAAGTAACACATAAGAATTTCATCCCTTACAATTGATTAAAATATAATAATAGTATATACTCACTTTCAATTGGTTTTTCACCGCCGAACAAACGGTTAGTTTCGTTTATCTCCTTCTGATACAAAGAATTGGAAAACCATTATTATCAAAAATACCAAAAAACCGAATGTTTTGGGGTATGATTAATATAAGGAGTTTCAATTATTTATCGCTCTTTTTACCGGAAATAACTGAAATTCTTCATTTATAAAGGCTGATTTTTACCCGGATCTCCGATTTTGGTACAAATCCAGGCTTTCAAATTTATACACAG
>JAFGRV010000308.1 GCA_016934975.1 Spirochaetales bacterium
CATGGGATGATAATATTCCCTGAGAATCCCACCGGTTATACGAATTACCACTGACAATCGGGAATTCCGCACTCCCGGGAGTAACCCCGGAGAAGACATTATAGGCTGAATAATTTGTACCGTACAAGTCCGGCAATCGTAAGCCGGTATGCCCAAGTTCATGGCATTCCCCGGTATAGAGAGACATAGATCTCCATTCATAATCTTGTTTTATTCGAATCTCGGAATAAGAACCGTCAAACATGTTTGCGTCGAGCTCGTTGTAATTGTGGGGAAAAATTTCAGGGTAGACCCATTCATAAAAATCATCCAGACGCAATCCCTCCTGAATACCAACAGCACTGACAGTCGGACTCTTTGTTGTCTGAAGCATGATATTGACCCTTTCGAGATGACTATACATCCAGTCAAATTCACTAAAGGAACCGACCATAGTAATAACTTTCTCTCTATAATCTTTATCCACACCTACCTCTAAATAATCAATAGGACGGCCCGTCATGGGTTCCTTATGATAGCCCATCCTGAAGGCCCGGGCATTTGTTTTTTCCGTACGAGTATTGTTGGCTTCACAAATTTCAGTAAGCTCACCGGTAGAATCAAGAGTCACCCTGATCCATTGGGAAGCACTGTTGAGCCCGGTCGGGTCCCCGGCAGAGGCAGGCCACGGCCAGGTAACCGTGTATTTCAGGTCGTCATGACTTTCATCGAAATATGTACCGGCAGAGACGAGGGGTGTATTAACCATTTCGGCACCCATGGGCATCCAGACCTCATCAGGATCAATACGGAAATTATTATTGGTATCAACAGCATACTCGAACTTGATACGGTAACTATTAGCCGCAACATCGGCTGTTCCGAAGTTACCGAAATGAACGGTAAAATCAACCAATTCTCCCGGAGCAGGCCATGACTTTACCCCTGTCCGGTCATAGCGGGCTTCCCGGGAAACATGCATAATTCCCAGGTCCGGTTTCGTATTCCCGGTTCCTTCCCAGGCCCGTACGGAAAAGCTTAGGCCATTTGAGCAAAACCCGGTTGAATAAGGTTCCCGAAAGGTAGCAATGATATAAAGACCGGTATTCGCCACATCACCCTCCACCAATCCTGTTTTTATCATAGAACCGTTTACATTCACATCTATCAACGATGCACTATTACTCGAATCAAAGATCTCCCAGGTGATAACCGGTTTGGCATCGTAGTTGTACCATCCCCCCCAGTCTGCATCACGATTGTCTTCATAACAGGTTAAATATTCAGTGACCTTTTGAGTCCCCGAAGCATTAAGCTTACGTATCCCGATAACGCCGAATTGTTTACGTTTATCGAGTAACACCCAGGGATCGGCCGGCAGGCTGATGACAGCCCCAGGTGAGGGGGCATAAGGGTTGCTTGCGCCAAAGGGTTTATTGGTAACTTCGATTGAAGTGTAAGGTGCAGTCAGGAAAAAATCCCTGTAAGCAATTTTTTTAGGAGTATAGCTACTCCACGATTCAAGGCTGATGTTTTCACGGAATATAAGTCCGTCAATATAACATCCGGAGTTATTATATGTTCCCCCGCCGATTGTTACATTCGTACCACTGTAATCCATAAAAGATTCTCCGCCGAACACGACACTCACCACCTCTGTTCTGTCGACGATCAAAATCAATGCTTTGGATGTTGATCCAAGTGTCGGACGTGATCCCCAGGCTGCCAGAACATGATGCCATTCACCGGCTGTCCAGCCGGAAATGTCATACTGGCAGCTCGTCAGTTTTGAGTCGCCCCCAACGGTTTTTGACCCGACCATGATAAAATTCAATACCCCGTATCCGGACCGGTTGTCCCAGGAGATACGGAAGCCGTCATCAGACAAATCACTGCTCCCTCCCCGGAGGATGTAATGCTCTGCACCGCCGCTTGCGAGTTCACCATTTTCCTGTGGACAGATCCAGAAACTGATACCGCCATTCGATTTATTAGCAAAAGTACCTACGCTAAAGGTCGCGGTAGAAAAACTGCCGGAAGTGGAAATATCCGCGCCCTTTCCTCTTGTACCGTAAGCAGTGCTTTCAATTGTTGTGGGAAAACCGGCCGGCCGGCTGATGGCACCGGAACTGTATCCATAATTAGTAAACTCACCGGTTGTGGCATCGGTAAACCATGATTTGTACACATCCTGGGCCCAGACAGCGCTGTTCATCAGAATAATTATTCCCAGGCATAAAATTATATTTTTCAAATTTTTCAAAATAAACCTCCAAATTTATAATTGTTTTTGTTCAAATACATCAATTTTATTAAATAACTTTTTGTATTGAGAATTCTTTGCATATATTCACCTCCTTCTGTTTTTTGATATGACAGGTATTCACCTGAAAAAATCCGCCTTTACTATGTCGATACCTGTAATAATGATCATAAAAATATGCATTTTTAATTGCAATGTTATGCACTACAGTAAGGACACACTTACCTATTCATTTCGATTTGCCTCACCGGCAACCCGGTGGTATAATCAAAAATGGAAACAATCCCGCCTCCTTCAAAATATAATTTTCCTTCCGCTACGTACCGTAAGGTGGTAAAAGAAACCGGAACCTCCCGGTCCAACATCACTTCTCTCTTAAGTTCAAAGGACCCGCTGTCGAAAACCAGTACTTTTTGAAACACTTCCGGAGATATCCTGTTTTTCACAATCAGGACAATATCTTCGTCATACAGAACAGGTGATGCAATTTCAATCTCACCGGGAATTGTCTGTTCAGGGAGATCCGTAAGCTCTGTTATATCAATCTTTTTAAGTATTTTTCCTTCTTCATAATCATAGACAAACAGTTGATAGCTGTGACTGAATAGTATGACAAGGTTGTTGTCTTTAAAGAGGATATCATAGGGATCCGCCGGAAAAGGTATCGTATAGGCAAAGTTATACTCTTTTTCCATTGTGTCCAAATTTATGGAAAAAAGATAGCCCGGTCTTTCCAAAGGAGTAAAAGGATTGACGGCAATAATACATTTGTTTTTATAAAACAGGATGTCCCGGGATGTCACGATTTCACCGATTTCTTTTAATGCAGCCAGGGAGTTATATGTGTTTATATCAAAGACATCCAGTCCTGTCCGGCCGTCCTTCGTATAACTGCCATTCGTCACAATAAGATGATTTCCGGAAATCCTGGCAGACAGGGGATTGGGGTAAGTTTTCAGTTTTGTAAGGAGTTGTCCTTTCTCATTGAGTACAAAAACCTGTTCACCCCATACCCCCGGCTGTTTGCCATTATCAAGGATAAACAGCCTGTTGTCTTCCGAAATATCACCAAAGGCGACATATGTCTTAAATGCAATATCGATTACAACCGTATCGGATACAGGATCTATTCCGATTATATTTTTCCCTCCGGAAAAATAAAAAAGGTTACTCCTCACAGGTGCGTCCGGTTTTATAGCTTTCACTTCTTCCATACCCTGAATCGATTCGGATTTATTACAACCGGAGATAATAACCGCAGACAGTAACATGACAATTATAGATAGTATGTTTAACTTCATGCTTTTTATCACTCCTTTCCTTATCAATCCGAAATCTCTCTTTACGGAAAAATATAAAAAGGCAGGCATAATACACCTGCCTTTTTCTCTACCATGTATCGCCCGCTACACGGTAAGTATCGCTGTCGTCATAAATATCCGATGGTGTCACCCATACACCCCGCAAATAATACCAGGTGTTATATTCAAGATCTTTACCCTGAGATTTCCATGCTCTCCAAACCAGTTTTGAACAATACCAGTAATCGTTTGAATCCCGTGTCGTAAAGAAACTGAAATCTCTGCCTAAGAATGTTTTACCATAATTAATCGCCCCCCTGCCTTTTGCCGAAGTATATCCGTTTACTCTCATGGCTATAACCGAACTTTTAGCCGTCCATTTGGTGATAGTTTCATATCCCACACCAAAACCATGTGATGTTTCGTTGGAAGCACTCAAGATCGGTGAACTGCCGGAAGGAGCCGCCCTGTCCATCATTCCCGCATGACTCCAATGCCCCGGAATAAAAACTCCTAAAATGATCGCACTGCTGTTTCCTCCCGTGCAGAGAAAAATATCACCATCATATCGGCTGGAGCTTGTAAAAAAACTGGCAGGTTGGTTTCTTGAATCCGGTGCAGTGACACCGGAAGGAGTATTTAAGATTTTTCGACATTCTTCAAGATCATACTGTTTTACAATCTTTTCATACTTTTCATATAATCCCGATTTTTTCAGATACGCAGCGAGTTCTGTAGTATCCCCGGTATAAAGAGCGTTCCAGGCCAGGCCGATAACGGTGTCTTTCACGCTCCAACCCTGTTCACCAGGTTCTGATTTTGCAGGTACTGTTCCGACCCCCGAGAAAAACTCTTTGTGTGCCGTGTCCATAACAGCCCGGGCATCTTTTTTTGCCTCGATAATGTTATCACCTATAGGCTCATCGGTTAATAAATTTCCATTATCAGAAATAGTACAACCGAAAACCATTGCGACAACAAGAAGTAAAAAAATTACGGAAATCTTTTTTAATGTTTTCATAATAAAACCTCCATTATTATTTATCAGGCCACATGAGCCTCTTACAAAAATCCGATAATATGTATGGAATTTTTGTAAAAGGCTTTTGAATATTTTTGCAATAACCTCACATTCTAAAATATGATTGCAATCAGTTCCGAATGAAAGATACGTAAGGGATAAAAAAAGTACCTTTTAGGTCACTTCACTATTATTCTACATATTCTTGCTTTTTAACGCGAATATGTGGAATAATAGTGAAACGAAGGTTCGCATGAAATCATAAATTTTCATAACGGCAACCTTGTAATAGATTAATTATTTGAATTTCGGGCGTTGCCTGCGTAATGAATTCACTCACTTTTTCATTATTGCTGTCGTTTTTATCTTTTTTTTATGAAGATGATCTAGTATACTTTTACTATCAAAATTATTATTTATGAAATAAAGAGAAATCCGGGATGAAATTTACTTTTTTAAAAACAATATTGTTTTCTGTTCTCCTGTTTGTCATTCTTTGTCAATGTGTTCAAAAAAATATCGAAGAACCTGCTGCAAAGAATGGAATCCTTGATGCAAGAGATTGGGATTTCCGGAACAATGGTTCCATCGAACTTGCAGGAGAGTGGAAATTCCTCTGGCATGAAAACATATCACAAGAAAAAGCAGCATCAATTCCCGAAGCAACAACCGCAGAGAATTGGGAAATTTTTAAAGTCCCCGGTGTCTGGAATAAAAGGGGTCTGGACCGGTTCGGCTATGGATGGTTTGCCCTGGAGCTGCTCACTAATAAAATTCCGGGAGAGAAACTCGGTTTGTATCTTTCAAATATCTACACCTCATGCGAAATCTATGTTGATGATGAATTGTTAATCGAATACGGTAAAGCCGGGAACACGAAAGAAGAGACAATAGAAGATTTTGTCCCTTATGTCATGGAGCTTCCCCAAAAGGAACAACTCATAATAAAATGGAAAGTATCCAATTTCCATTATACATTCGGCGGGCCGGGCCAGACTCCCAAAATCGGGCTCCTCAGGGAACTCAGGCACAATCATTCATTTACTCATTTCAGACAGACAATGCTCCTGGGTATCATGCTTATTATAAGTATATACCACTTTGCTTTATGGTTTGAACGAAGGGAAGACAAAGGAAGTCTGTATTTTGCCTTGTTCTGTTTTGTCATTTTTTCAAGAACCCTCTCTATTAATCATTTTATCAATCTTTTTTCAGAAGAACCCCTGGCAATCATAGCCGAAATTTCCTATAAACTGAATTTTTTCAGTTTTACATTAGGCCCTCTCTTTTTTATCTCATTTTTCAGGAAATTGTTTCCCCGTGATTTTAATAAAACAATTACGAATATAATCTTTTTTTTATGTATAACAGGAACCGCGGTCACTGCATGTACAACCTCCGACTTCTTTACACCTTTCTTATATTTTTATATACTTTTCCTTTCCTCTGTTTGTATTTGGATCATTGTTTCTTTAATAATTGCGGTGATAAAAAAAAGAGAAGGTGCCATAATTATGCTTTTGGGATTTATTTTCTTTTTTATTGCGGTAATACATGACACCCTGTATGCATTAAAGATTATTTACACCGGCCGTATAACAGACATCGCCATGGTTATTTTCATTTTTCTGCAATCCCGCACCCTCGCATACCGTTACGCCCGGGCATACAAGACGGCGAAATATCTGTCACAAAACCTCCGCATCGAGGTCGATAAAAAAACCTCCGAGCTGAAAATGCGGGAAGAAGAACTTGTAAAAAGTAATAATAAACTCCAAAAAATGGATCAGTTTAAGACCACTTTTTTTCAAAATATCACTCACGAACTCCAGACACCCCTCACACTTATCATGTCGCCGATCGATACGCTAATAAAAGGGATGTGGGGAAAAATACCTCAGGCTGCCATAAAACAACTTACACTAATTAAAAATCAGTCACGGAGACTTTTAAATCTGATAAATCAGCTTCTCGATCTTACCCGCCTCGATCTGGGAAAAGAGACTCTTAAAGCAACTTTGACAGATATGAACTATTTCCTCGCCACTATTTTTTCTCAATTTGAGTACCTGGCGGAAACGAAGAAGATTACCTTTCAATTAAAAAAACCCTCCCGATCCCTTTCTCTTTACATCGACAGAGAGAAATTAAGAAAAGCGTTTATTAACCTGCTTTCCAATGCCTTTAAGTTTACCCAAAACGGTGGCAGCATCACGATGGAACTCACCTCACGTGTCCCCCAGACTGATGAAAAAGACGATACCACATGGATAGATATTTCAGTGAAAGATACGGGAATCGGTATTCCCACAACTGAATTAACCTCTATTTTCGGACGGTTTCATCAGGTTGATGGTTCCTATACCCGGAAAACCGGTGGAACAGGAATCGGTTTGTCCCTGGTAAAAGAATATGTTCACCTTCATCACGGAACAATTGATGTATCAAGTACGCCGGGAAAAGGAAGTACTTTCCGTGTATCTTTGCAGATGGGGAAAAAACATCTCACCTCCGATGAGATCGCACCGGAAGCACCACTCTCTGCCCGGGCAGAGTTTCTTCCGGATTTCCATGTATACAGTGAAGAAGAAATTAAATCCTTTACTATATCTCAAAATATCAGCCTTTTAATAATAGAAGATAATGATGATTTACGCAGATATCTCATGGAACTTCTGGTTTCTTATTATTCTGTTTATGAAGCACCTGATGGTCAGAAAGGATTTGAGAAGGCGGTGGAGATCCTTCCCGACCTTATTATCTGTGATATTATGATGCCTGAAATGGATGGTCTCACACTTATCGAAAAATTACAGGAAATAAAAGTAACGGAGAATATCCCGTTTATTTTTTTGACTGCAAAAAAGGGACTTAATGATAGAATTAAAGGATTGAAAAAAGGGGCTTTAGATTATATTACCAAACCCTTTGAAGTTGAAGAACTTGTTGCCAAGATTGAATCACTTTTAAGAAACAGGGAAAAATACAGGAAAGCCCATATCAATGAAATGGAAGACCGTTTATTGAAGACACTTGAAACGAATAATATTCAGGAGGAAGAAAACAACAAAAAGCCTTTTCCTCTGACAAAGACAGAGATGCAATTGATTGAAGCATTAAAAGAGGGGAAAACGTATCAGGAAATTGCAGATGAGGAATTCATAAGTGTAAGCGCAATTAAAAAACGGATGGCCAAAATTTATACCAAGTGCGGAGTACAAAACAAAACAGAATTACTCGCTTTATTTGTTCATAAAAATAACTAAAAGTTCCTGTTTTCCTTTTACACCACATTTATGACAGATTGTATTGATTCTTTTTTTTACACCACTTACGGATATCTGTAAAGATTCTGCTATCTCCTTATATCCAAGATCCTCAAGAAGCAGCCGTATGACACTCTTTTCTTTCGGGGAGATATCATATTTCTTAAACTGATCTTCAATTTCTCTTTTACTGTTTTTACGGATAGTGCGAAAAAGATCGGTTTTTAAATCCCGAATGTTTTTATTGCGAAAAATACTTTGATAGTAAAATATATTTATAATCTTCAGCCTTAATTCATCTGATTCCTTAAAAGAGGTAATAAAATCTAATCCCCCCAAAGAGAGTCCATATGATTTTTCTCTATCTGTAGCCTTTTCTGCCACAAAAATAACCGGGATGATGCCGTACTCCTCCGAATTATTTAGTTTCGTATATAATTCATAATGGTCAGCAGGAGCTGACTTCCGATTCTGTATAAGTGGTGTATTGTCAGCAGTAGCTGACTTCCGATTTTGTATAAGTGGTGTATTGTCAGCAGTAGCTGACTTCCGATTTTGTATAAGTGGTGTATGGTCAGCTTTTCCCGGCTGAATCTCAATGATAATCATATCAGGGAGTGTGCTCCCCGGGGGATACAAGATAGGTATTTGTTTTTCAGAGGCGGCAGTGTTTGGAAGAATATTGTAATGTAATGCAAAACCGATTTTTTTTTCTAAAGCTTCCACCCATGTGACATCACCGGTTATGATGAGCAAGGAATGGGGCTTTTCCCGGATTATTCCTACCCTCTCTTTTAATAAAGATGAAACATCATGGAAAAGGGCATCCGGTTCATTTTTGAAATCAGCCTTTTTATCTTTTACGAATATCATTTCCCCCCTATTTTTTATTGCCGGCAGGAACTGTTTTTCGATTTTGCATAAAAAGCGTATTACATAAAAAAATAACAGGGACAGAAATATTCCTGTAAACAGATATGACAAGATAAAAGGGAATGCATCTACATGTATGTGAATTATTTCAAAGGCAATAGCAGCACATAACGAATATTCTGATAAAATCATCAGGAGAGGTTGATGGAATTCCTTCCGGATTATTAAGATTGTCCTTCCTGTCATGTACAAACCATACATGATTAACAATATAATGATGAAGAAATAATCAACCATATATCATTCTCCTGTAATTTTGTATTAACTATATGCTATAGAATAATAACCTGCAACAAAGCCGCATAAAAAGATCCGGTAGTCCCGGGCTGATGTTTATATATCCAAAATCAATCTTATTTTTTATAACTCTTTATTATAACAAAAAAATACCCCCGATCCGTAAAAAACAGAGATAAAAAAAGTATAATAAAAGTACCTTTTGGGCCACCGAAAAGGAAAAAAGCAGAGTTTTAGAAGAATCCATGATGTGATCTGGTTTCGAATTATAAGTTATACTATCCATGAATTAACAAGAACAAAGTAAAACCGGAGAAGTAATACCGGGCCCAATCAGACAATAAGCCCAACTGTCACCTCACCATCATCAACAAACACATTGTAATAATTACGACTTCCGCTGTCAGTCAGAACAATCCCCACCGCAGTACCCTTAAAACCGGCGGTGATCGTAACAGCCGGAAATCTTACATATGTACACCCCATGCCAATGTTTCAGGAAATAGAGAGGGAATTCGAGGATTGAAAACCTATCCTTGACAGCACAGCAATAAAAATGCTATGATCAACCATATGAAAAAATCAACAAATCACGCGTCCGGGAAGGTCGCCCTCATTTACTGTGAATCAAAACAGCATTTACAGGGTTGTAACCCGCCTTATGCCCTGCTGACCCTCGGGACAGTGCTCATGAATAATGAAATTGATGTGAAAATATTTGATCTTGATGCCTATAACGGCTCAATCGAGGCGATGTGTAAGGATATCGCCCTTTTCACGCCGGATATCTCGGGGATTCCCGTCTATCATTCTGCTTTTCATAATATTGATATTATTACAAAACATTTTAAAGAGCAGAAAATCGGCGGCCTGGTTATTCTCGGGGGCCCGGAAGTTTCCGCGGATCCTGAAAATGTGTTTTCCATTTTCCCGGATATTCAGTTCGGGTTGATGGGAGAGGCGGATGAGAGCCTGCTTTTATTTGTCCGGAATTATGTAAACAAAAAGGATCTACACCATATTCCCGGCCTTGTGTACCGGGATAATAATACATTGATAAAGAATCCCATTGAAATAATCAAAGACATTACCTCTCTGCCCATCCCGGACCGTCAGTTACTCATCGATAATTACGAGAAAAAACTCTACTGGAGATTAGGCTGCAAAGGCACGACCGATATTATCATCGCATCCAGGGGATGCCCTTTTAATTGCAGCTTTTGCTTTAAGGTAACACGTATTCCACGGTACCGCTCCGCCGAATCAATCCACAAAGAGATAGAGCAGATACTTTCCATGGGGACAAAGAATATCCACTTTCTCGACGACCTGCTGGTTGTTAATTTTAAATATGTAAAAGAGATATTCGATCCCATCGATACGAAACTGGGTATAAAGTTCAAGGTCCGGGGACGGGCAAACAGCATGAATGACGAGATGGTATCGTACCTTGCGGAAAAAGGGGTGACGGAAATCGTCTGCGGATACGAAAGCGGTTCAGAAAAAATGCTCACACTTATGAATAAACGGATAAAAGTACAACAAAATATCGATTCAATCAAAACAATAAAAAAATACGGTGTCAAGGCTTTTGCGGATATGCTTTTCATGTTCCCCGGAGAAAATTTTGATACGGCAAAAGAATCGATAGATTTTATAAAAACATCAAAACCGACATTTGTATTATGGGGATTCCTCGCACCTTTCAGCGGCACACCAATCACACAAAAGCTTAAAGCAGAGGGCAATCTCACCGGAAAGTACGGCATCAACTCCGAACCGACAATCAAGTACGATTATTTAACCGGCGAAGAAGAAAAAAAATTAAAAGATTACATAGCAGGAGAGATGAACCGTTACAATAGTAATTTCTTTCATGTGGTGCTTCCGAATGTCATCAACATCCTCATGAATAGCGATTTCAAACGGATTAAAACAATTCTTTCCAAATACCGGGGTATCATCTTTTCGAAGTTATTCGGCAATAGAGTTACCCGTAAAAAAGCAAAGCAAAAAGCTTCCTGACATTACGCAGGCTGCGCCCGCAACCCAAATAATTAATTTGTTAAAAGGTTGCCGTTATGAAAATTTTTGATTTCACGCGAACCTGCGTTTCGCTATTATCAGCACTTAAGCTGATGTTTCAGCACTTAAACTGATGTATCAGCACTTAACCGGATGTATCAGTTTACCCGGCTTCTCCACGGGAATTCCCTTGAACCTGAAACATTCCTTATCATATAACTCTTTTCCGATATCTCCGATTTTATACCCATACATATCAAGAAGGGTGGATACGATTATTTCGGAAAAGCCATGAATCCCCGAAGAAAAACAATCATGAAGCTTGAGTAACGCCCTGTTGGAAAACCGGAGCAAAGGAAAAAAACATTTTACCTTGGCGCTGTCCGGGACTTTAATTTTTTTGATAAGATTCCAGCAGAACCATGGTCCATCGGAAAAAGGATCCGTCACGGATTCGGTATATCTCTGGATATATGTGGCGAGAAAATCCTCGTCCCGGGATTCAAACAGAGAAAAAAAGTCCATCCATTTTCCCATGTACCGGACATCATGATCTATCCGCCAATAATACCTGTAACCGGGATTTTTTGCATAAAAGTTGAGAACACAGTAATGTGAGTCATACCATAAATTCTCTACCTTATATCCCAGCTTTTTGATTTCCTTCATGGAAAATGTGCGCAAGCTTTTAATCCCCGGATCTTTGAGATCTTTTCTTGTGTTATCATAATATAATATACAATCAATAGTTTCACCACATTCCTCTTCAAGATCATGAAAACCCTGAAGAACAGCGTCATTCAGATAGTGGCATACAAATAAAATGACATCTTTTCCCATCATACAACTCGCCTTTACAATGAATGCTTTACATCACTTAACATTTCATAAATTTTATTTAGATAATGATAGACCAAAAAAAGCATAAACCGGTCCTTCTTTATATTCTCACATATCTTCCTGTGAAATTTATGTAATCGTTCAATAACCTGACTATCAATGGATTTTGCCTCCCGGACAACCCGCTTAAAAAAGGCCGGTTTATAATAGATATTGATTCTGTTCAGTTCGTAAATAATCGTCGTCATCCGGTGCACATCAAAATCAGCCCGGAGGTTCTCCAAATTTTCTCTTTTTAAAAGTTTCGTCACTCCCTCAAAATGCTTAAATATATCATAGCTTGGTTTATCCGACCTCTTTAAAATCGAACCTTTTCGTACGGACCTGTAACAGTAAAAAGACGTATCAACACGGCCGATTCTTTTTGCCTTGATAAGAACCTGCCAGAAAAACGAGAGGTCTTCCCCCCGCTTTAATCGTTGTATTTCAACCCCTTTAAGGAGTTCCCGTCTATATATTTTATTCCACAAAGCGGGAAAAAGCGACAAAATCTCCGGATTGTCCCGGCAATTATAGATTTTTGTTGCATCAACCATGGTAGAATATAATACCCGTCTGGTGAATAATTTATGGAATTCATATTTGCACCCCACAATATCCAGATCATCCTTACGCGCCCTGTTATACATGACTTCATACATTTCCGGCTTTATCCGGTCGTCACTGTCAAGAAAGGCAATATATTCACCTTGTGCTCTTTCCAATCCTCTGTTTCTGGGGACCCCGGGAAATCCGCTGGGAATATCACTCTTTATAAAAACAATCCTGCTGTCTTTCTTTGCATACTCATTCACTATTTCCCGGGATCTGTCCCGGGACCCGTCATCAATAATGATAATTTCCAGTTCCTTTAATGTCTGATTCACCGCACTATCAAGGCAGGGCCGCAGATATTTCATCGAATTAAAAACCGGGATAATGACTGAAACCTTGATTTTATCTGCTTTGGTCATATTCATCTCTACTCGCCGGCACTCTCACCAGTTATGAAACGCGTTCACATCGTAAGCCGGAAAATCCTTCATATACAATTGTCGCATACTCGTCGGATAAAATACCGATTCCGTCTTAAAAGCAACTCCGCAATTTTTAAGGAGCTGATTAATAATCCTGAATGCCTTATGATGAGTGTAGTAATCTATAAAAGAAATATAATCCCGGGCATTGGCTATTACCGGCTTAAAATTATCCGGATTGATACCGCAAAAAACGAATTTTCCCGGACCGTACCTTTTACTCACAATGACGGGAATATCAAGAACACTCTCACCATCTTCGATATTGATGAAGGTGACATCTTTCAGTGTTCTGAAATAAAAATCACTGTTACCAAGACCGGAGATGAAGTGAGTGTCCGCTGTAATAAGGCTTTTAAATATCCTGCCATTTTCGAAGGTTACGGAAAAAGGAAATCCGGAAACCCCGGTTGACGTATCCGGAATGATAAAAACAATACCACCCTGATTCGCGAACATGGTTATCCTGGCCATTTCATCATCAGTGAGCCCGTTTTTTCCCGCGATAATGAGAACATCATATCCGGTAATATTGCTGTCGATTGTGTGGATGATATCCGAATCAATGTTGAATTGAGAAATATATGATTCTTCATCAACATTATCCGTCAGAACTAGGCTTTTTGCGGGAAGATTAACCGTGCCGTGTAATG
>JAFGRV010000309.1 GCA_016934975.1 Spirochaetales bacterium
ATAACCTCTTATCTTCTACAATTGAATTTCAACGAAGTTGAAAATAACCTCTTATCTTCTACAATTGAATTTCAACGAAGTTGAAAACGATCCCAAATTTCATTAACTAAATTTATCATGGCTATAATAAAAAAAGAACTGTCTAAAATACGAGGAATGGTGACATATTCCGACTATTTCAAAGAAATTGAAACTTCCGTCATATTTTTGTCATAGATAAATATATACTTTTATTGTATAATCATAATATGAATTTTTTATACTGTACATTCGAACCCCTTACAAAAGCAGAAAACGGGGGGTGTGCCATACTGCCGCCCGGGTGGATTCATGCGACAAGAAATCTTTCGTCTTCGGTCCTAATTATGGGACGAAAGGGAAAAGTGTATATCGAAGAGGAAGATACGGAAATAGAAATTTGTCCTGACCGTATTGCGCTACTTATTGCGTACAGACAGCATAAAGGAAAAATAAAACTTAGATCTACAGCTTCATATTACTGGCTTCATTTTAATCATCCTCATAAACCAATAATTTTAAAAGATACTGATGTTTCCATGTTGGTTAATAACCCGGCAATAATTAAACAAAGACTTGCAAATGCCGCACTGATCCCGCAACAAATGGATCTCCCGGAGCCCGATTATATTTTTCAGATTTTCCGCAAACTCCTTAATGAACAGGAAAATCCATCGTATATTTCCTGGAAGTATCAACTGCTTTTTCAGGAATTACTGATTGCCATAACCGAAGCTGCGATCTCGACTTATAAATCCACTTCTCCCCTTACTGCGGATTCAAGTTTAGTAAACTCGATTATTTCCATGATTGCAGACAATCTGACAGATCCCGATTTATCTGTTAAATCCATCGCATATAACTTACAATATAATCCCGATTATATCGGCCGTCAGTTTAAAAACATAATGGATATTCCAATAGGCAAATATATACTCAGCTTAAGGATTAAACTGGCGGCAAAATTCCTTCAGGAAACACATGAAACAGTAGCCAACATTGCCGGCAAATGCGGTTTTATTTCGCTTCGTCATTTTTTAAGGCAGTTTAAAAGTGAAAAAGGCATGACTCCATCAGAATTACGGTACCGGTTCCAGGCAATTCATATCAATTTTGAGTAATTGAGCACGTCCCAATAGACGAAATAGAGCAGACCGTTCACACAAATTTTTAAAGTGCCGGATTAACAGGGTAAAATTATTGACCGGTCTGTTATCGGAAAAAGAAGGACCACTCCATCAACCTCCTGCCATGATGAAGGCGATACGGTAATTAAAGATTACGCAACTGTCGAAAATAAGCTGATGGACCTGGTAAAAGTGTATTATATGGTAAATAACAAAGTAATATTATACCTGTCGCAGACAATTGCCGCAGCAATAGTCTTTGTATTCTTTTTCTATAATTTCTTCGACCATATAAATAATCCGCCCTTCTTCTTCCGGCATCAAGTCCCGTTCCACCTGTCGTAAAAACTTGTCTAATACATCACTCCAATCGGCAAGGGTCAGGGGATGTAATTCCCGGAGGTTTTCAAGTACATAATCTAAAAACATGGTTGTGAGATGTTCCAGATCATGAATCTCCCTGGCAGTAAGATAATTCTTGGCAATATACAGATCTGCTTTTCGTATTTTCCCTTTTGGTCCATTCTTCCATGTGCTGACTCCCATGAACGGTTTTTCCGCGTGTGCACGCACAATGATTATTTCCGCAGCTGTTTTGCCGGTAACTGCCCAGAGAAGTTTATTCTGCATTGTTGAAAAAAATTGTCTGGTTTCCGTATTATGGGGATTATAATCGACACTGCATGAAGCAATAATTTCCCTAATTTTTGCATAATAATCCTTTTCCCCCTCCCTTATATCCCTGATGACCATACGAAGATCATCAAAATAGTCTTTTACCCAATTACATTTGTTTTTTATATCATTGCCGATTATTTCCACAAAAACTCCACCAAGGGGAGACTTGGAAACAACAAAATAGGGAATCTTATTTTTTAGCTTTTTATCCATAAAACACTCCTTTATTTAAAAGTTATTATATATACTATACATATGTTAAGTATAAATAATATAACCTAAAACCAGGAAAAAAGCAAGTTTTTATGAATAAATTTTCAGTAAAATACAAAATGAAACTCTGTAAAGGACAAAAACCAACAACCCTATGTGCGGACATTATATCCCGGAATAATTCTTTATTATGAGAGTTATGTTGACATAAACCGACACCGCTAATAGAATCACTCGACTGACATTTTTTACCCTGATATCCTATAATGATATCATTACATAAAAAAGGAAGGAATGAATGAAATGAAACGGAATCTGTTATTGCTTATGCTGTTTACTATAGTAAGCCCCCTATTCGGACTTACCCTGAAGCTGTCTCTTGAAGACTGCATTGCTATGGCAGAGCAGGAATCCCTGGATAAACTTTTTGCCCAGATCGAAGAGGAAAGGCTGGATATAAAGAATGCAACCAACTGGCGGATATTTCTGCCGGAAGCAGGATACCGCCTGGAAACGACCGGACAGGAAACCGAATACATCTATCATGGCGAAGGCGATCCTCCCAGTCCTATTGATTATTATTATAATAATCAGTGGAACTACCTTAATATAGATGATGATACTGTTACCAAACAACAATATTTAAAGCATGACGCTTTTATCCGGCAGCGGCTTTTTGACTCTCACTGGCTTAAGACCTTTGAAGACATTAAAAGCACCAGGCTCCGCAAGGAAATATTAACCACACTTTTTAAGGGAAGGGTTCGATACGATGTGAGAACCGCCTACTACCGTTGTTTGATCTACCAGGAGGGGAGCCGTAAATGTGAAGAAGTCTTGAAGGAATTCATAACCGGAGTTCCCCTGAACAATTCTTTAGGTTTGCTTATGGAAGTCGAACAAAAGAGTGTTCTCCTGGATATAAAAGGAGGCATTCTTTCATATAATCGGCTCATTGATAACTATAAAAAGACCTTGCTTACTATCCTTCAAAAACCCATGGACTCAAAACTTGAACTCACGACACCTCTAAAAACCATAACCTTTAATATGGAGACAGCCAGAAAGACGGCACTGGAAAATAATTTGAGTTTAAAAAAACTCGCCATACAAAGGATGATGAATAAAACAGACTTATCACAAGATATGTTTGCCTATTTCCCCGCGTTGAACTTTACCTTTAATACCCCATTGGCAGATAAGTTGACAGGAAATATTACAGCCAAAATAGATCCCGGCTCTTCTTCTTTTTATGTTGATATGGAGGCCAAATATATTCTGGACGACAGGTACGTGGAATGGGATACTCTCGGGGGTTCCACAATATCGGACATAACCGAAGACATGCTATGGACAAGAGAAGATAAAACAAAATTTTCTCTACGCCTGACCTATTCCCTTTCGGACTTGCTTAATGCTAATGATCGGAGGAGAATAGATAAAATGAATTTGAAAAGCACCGACATTCAGATTAAAAAAGAGATTGCAAAAACCCTTTATGACCTGGAAGAGTTCGTGAATAATCATGAATATAATGTTCGGTCATTGGAACTGGACAACGAACGTCTGGCGCTTTTTTTAAATAAAAAAAATCTCCTTGAACAGGCAGCCGCTTCCAATAATGGCGAGTTCCTTTTGAGTCATTACATCACAACCCTTGGCAATATACGAAACCTGACTGTTCCCATTACGAATATAATGGCCCGGTATGATAATTATATAAGATTTTTATTATATATCGAAGGCCTTGGTAATACTCCCAATACTTATTTGACTTTATTTGACCATTTTAACCAATACAACTACAAAGATAATTACCTATATTATTATTAACTAAAATAAATCCGGGGAGAAGGAAGAAAAAGCAGATTTAAAGCTTCGTCGTCATCAGGTTTCCCGATTCATAACGTTTCAATCCCCATTTGAAAAAGAGATAAGCCAGACCGCAATAAATAAGGGCAGCACCAAAAACAAGAATCAGCAGCCAGAGATTAAAGTTTTTTATTATGCTCAGGGGAACAAAAACAATGAAACCCGAGGGCAGCAATGAATAGAACACCCATCGCATGGATGGCGGGAAAATAGATTCCGGGTAAATGCAAAAACTAAGCATCAACTCGAGGCCGATACGTGACAACCCTTCGGTGCTTCCCGTAAAAAAAGCGAGTGATTCCAGCATGGATATAAAGGAAACATAAAACAGCGCGCCGGTAACTACGAAACCAAGAAACAACAGCAGACCCGGTAATGCCGGTCCGATAAAAATTAAATAGAGCAGAATGCCGTAAATAAAATCACCCCAGGCCGATAATTCCATACGAGAAAACAACACATTAAGATAAACATTCTTGGGCTGCAGCAGGAAACTATCCAGATCACCATTGATAATAAAGCGGGATATCCCGCGGCAATTCCCGAATAAAATATGGCCCAAACCAAAACCGGCCGAAGCGAGCCCCCAGATAAACATAACATCCTTCAGGTCATAACCGGCCAAAGGTCCGGTTTTATTAATAAGGAGTGCCCAAAAAACAAGAAACCCGGCATTATTCAAAACCATCCCGATCACCTGGGAGAAAAAACTGAAACGATATTCCATACATGATGCCAGGTTGAATTTAAAATATGTGCCCAATAATCGTAAATACTGTTTAACCGCCATTATGCACCACCTTTCTTTTTCCCACGTTAAAAAGATAAAAAGTAAAAGGAATAAATAAAAGAAGAAACCCGGCCTGCCCGGTAATAATTTCCTGAAAGAGTTTTGCATCAAATCCTACAGCCAGGCGTGCAGGTCCGTAATAAATATAGCGCCAGGGCAAAAAACGCATAACAGCTTGAACCCCGGCCGGATAAATATCCTGAGGCAGCAGAATACCCAGGATCAATCCTAATTTGGAGTAGATCCAGTAAATAGCCGTGTTTTCCTCCATCCAGAAGGCTGTCATCCCCAGACACGTCTGGATAAAAAAGTCAAGAATAAAGGCCGCAATAAAAGTGAGGATAAGCCGGGGAATCACCACAGGATTAAATCCTATAAGAGGCCCGGTAATGGTTAATGACAGGACACAGGCAACACACCCATTAAAGAGCATTTTGATGAAAAGTACTCCGCTCATATCTGCAAATCGATAGAGTATATAATGGTAGGGACGAAGCAACAAATAGGAAATACTGCCTTCCTTGATTTCCCGGGCAAAGGTGTGAAACACCTTCGCAGATGAAATTGCGATAAATTCGGTAAAAACCACATACCAGATAAGCTGACTCCGGGTAAGTCCCAAAAAGTCCGGTTTATTGGCATATACAACCGTCCATAACCGGGTAATCATAAACGTTATCAGCCCATAAAAAAAGATTTCTCCAAAAAAACTCCCTTTATAGGCAAGCCGGTCCTGGACTCTTATTCCGAAAACCTTTATGTACTTTCTAATTTTCATTCGCAGCATCTTCAGCCTCCTTCCGGGTGGTTGAGTAGATTCTGGCAATTATGTCTTCCAGAGGAGGATCACTCACTGTTATGTCATAAAAATTCCCCCGGGTGATGAGTTTCTCCATAACACTATGAAGGTCTGTCTTCCGGGTATCCACTTCCAGCTTTAATGAAGAGTCTTTTTGTTTTAAAACGCGAACATGAGGAAGCACAGGATTTACTTTTTCCGTGTATTTTACGGAAATGATTTTTTTATCAAGGTATTGATATTTCAATTTTTTCACCTGCTCATCCAGAAGAATACGCCCATGATGAATAACAATGGCACGCTTGCATACTTTTTCAATATCACCGACATCGTGGCTGGTAAAAAAGATAGTAACCTTTTTTTCCAGGTTCAGCCGGGTAATGAGTTCGCGAATCTTCTGCTTTATCACCACATCAAGGCCGATGGTCGGTTCATCAAGAAAGATTATCTCCGGTTCATGGAGCAGAGAAGCCGCCAGTTCACAGCGTATGCGCTGTCCTAAAGAAAGCTTACGAACCGGGGCTTTAAGAAAATCACCGATTTCCAATAAATCCACCAGCTCATCGATGCGGGCAGATAAGAGCCGGGAGGGAATTTCATAAATAGCACCCAGGAGTTGAAATGAATCGAGGGGCGGCAAATGAAACCAGAGCTGCGACTTCTGGCCGAAAACCGAACCGATTTTAAAAGCCAGCCGGCTTCGTTGGCGCTGAGGTGAATAACCCAACACCTCAACAACCCCTGAGGAAGGATAAAGTATACCTGTGAGCATTTTGATTGTCGTGGATTTTCCGGCACCGTTAGGCCCGATAAAGGCAAGGACCTCTCCCTTTTCCACAACAAAGCTGACACCGGCTACGGCTTCAACCTCTTTGTAGCAGGGCCGGAAAAGGGATTGCAGACTCCCTTTCAGGCCGGGTTGTTTTACCTTCAGCCTGAATTCCTTACGTAAATTTTTAACCGTGATCACTTCCATGAAGATTCTCCTTATGAGAACAAAAAAAAGCCCGCGCGACGAGCCGAATCAGGACTCGTCCCACGGGCTTTTCCCCCACGGGTGTAGCGATCACCGACGCCTTGCACCG
>JAFGRV010000310.1 GCA_016934975.1 Spirochaetales bacterium
GCCCGAAATTCTGACAGTTGCTCCAAAGTCATCTCCTTCTGTGTCGGCAGCACTTTTCTTATATCTTCTTCCGTTTCAAGAAGCGGCAGATTTATAAATATAAAACCCGGTATTATATATTCCGGATACACTATATTACCGGTATTTTTCAATCAGACTTTTCAGCCCCTTTTCTACAAATGAGGCATACTCCGGTTGTCCGGGAATCTCCTCCAAAGCACGCATGAGGCCGATATCAAAATCCTTTTTTTCCGATTCCAGCCATTTATAGACATCACAGTATTCGGTAAATTGTTGATTACTCATTTCCAGAAAAGCCGTATCCTGGTTTTCCCTTTTTTTAATATTCATAGTGAGTTCATTATATACTTTGTCGAATAACTCCATCCAGAGAAGGTGAGCCCGGATCAGAAAAACCTCTTCTTTCCATCCTCCGATCTGAAACCATGTAAGAACAACCCACTTCATAAATAAGTCCTGCCGGTCTTCCAGGGATCCTTCTTCTGATTTTGAAAATATCATTTTATTTACCTGCATGAGTGCTTCCGTTATTTTTCCCCTCACAGCAGCAAAACGTTTAAGAACATCTCCTGATCCCCCTTCCTGTTTTTCTTCCACAGCGAGAGAAAAAACAGGAGACGTTTTAACGAGCTTTCCCCCGTTTAAGTTCACCGATTGATTTATAACGATGGGAAAATCGACAGTAATAGAATTTTCTTCTGTCTTCGGGAATTTGTCCTGGCGGAGTTTGATGCTTTCATAGACAACATCACGGGTTTTATCCTGTTTTTCCCCGGAGATTGTAAGAAGTGATCCGGAATAGGTAATAAGAACTATTCCGGCTTTACAATCCACCCCTGCCTTATCAACAGTAATAAACCCATTATGTTCCACAATTTTATCAAATAAAGCCCGTTTTTTTAACCAATTCTTCACAAACCGGTTTTTTTTATCCTCGGTAGTAAATCCTTCTTCTTTCATAAGTCCGTTCAGATAGGTTGAAAGGGCCTTGGGAAGTTTTTCCATTACAGAATGCATACCTCACCTCCTTAGATCTTTATTATATCGAACTTTCTTGAAAAATCAATCATTTTTCCTGCCTCACCTAACGATGACATTATAATTCATTACCCGGATACCGGGGGGTGATCAATCCCATTTTTTCAAATGCTGCTTTTAAGGTGATTTGTTAATTTCCCATGTAATACAACAAGATTTTCTTTTAAACGGAGTAAAGCATTGTGCCATTCTTCGACTCCCGGCCCGTAGGTATCGATCTTTACAGCTTCGGAAATTTGCCGGGTCCATGTATCAATTTTCTCATAGAGTGATTGTAAGCTGAAGGGACCGGCTGCTAATTCTTCCGCATATTTTTCATATATCCCTTTATAGTTACCTTCATGTCTTTTAATCGCGGCAAGGGTTTGAAAGAAAAGATCGCAATTCGGCGCGCCGACATAATCCGGAACCTTGCCGGAATTATCCGCCGAATTACCAAAAGGGTATAATACCTCTTCACTGCAATCTCCGGGCAGATCATACCATAACGGAATTCCTATTTCCGCAAAGGGTGAGGAGATATCGAAGACTGTTGTAAGATCCCAGGCGAATAAATGAAATTTATCAGCCTTCTCCTCCTGATAAATATAAAAGTTATCATTTCCGCATTGAATTTTCCCGTCGCCATTCCAATCACCGCACCAATATGCCGTGGGGCCATCCCAGTTGTTTATGGCGTCACTTACCACAAAGTATTTCATCAATTCATCTATATCCCACCATTTTTCAATGACTCCAATCTGTTCGTCCGTATTATGAGCAGCACGTAATTCCTTATAAAACTGACAGATTTTTTTATTGTTTACTCCTGGAGGTGCGGCATCTTTGTTTGTCTTTAAACCCCAATCATATCGCCAGGGATTGTCGCTATCCGGCCACGTGGATTTATATAAATTACCATCACCATTTCCGGGAAACCGGTTATCGGTAAACCGTCCGTCAATCTGTTCAATCAAAGCAAATACTCCCGCGAACTCATTATTTATATACACTTTTGCATGAGTCACCCTGGAAGTAAAAATGTTCATATCCCGGAAAATACTATAGGCGAGTCTTTCCTTCATCATACTGGAATCCGTATTCATAGAATGAAAATTCAACCGTTTTAATCCGTAAAACCTTTTCTTTGAATTAAACTTATCGAATCGAATTTTTAAGGATAATTTTTTGCAGAGTTTATTTCCCTGAGGATCAAAACAATTCCATAAGGTGTAATTCCCTTTATACCGGAGTCCCACTTTGCCGATTTCATAATTACCGGCTTTTAATGATGCCGGAATATATTCTTCTATAGTGTTTTTCGCGTTTCTATTCATCCGTTTCCAATTGCCTTCGGTAATAGTGAGTGAATAGGTCTGGAGGATGTCGGGATTAAAGACAACAGCCGATTTTTTTGATTCGAAGGGTTCAATGGAATATTGTAATTCCGGTTCACTCTTGCATGAAATAATTACGAGTAAAAAGCAGAATAATGTCAGCAGGATAAAAACATTTTTTAAATCAAACATATGGTACCTTGATTTTTGATATTAACCTTATAATTATCTCCGGGAAAATTACAGGAACGTTGTTCACATACTCTCCCACATATGAGATCACGCTATAATAAATAATAAAATAAATCAACCGATTAAAAAAACCTATTTAGTTTTTCAATTAATTCCGAATGCCTAAAGGGTTTACAGATACTGTCGGTAAAACCATAGTCCGAAGGTTGAGCCATAATCGGATCTTCCGAATACCCGCTCATCACTATCACGGGAATTTCAGAATCCAATCTCCTGATTTCACTGATAACTTCTTTCCCGCTCATCCCCCCTGCGATTGTCAGGTCAAGAAGCATACCCTTAATCTCACTGCCGGCGTTGATCAATCCGGACAGGATATTGAGAGTATCTTTACCGTTTTTTGTACAAATCACCTTATATCCAAAAGACTCAAGACAGATTTGCATCGATTCGAGCATCGCCTCCTCATCATCCATGACAATAACGAAGCCGGATCCTTTGTGATTCTTATTCGAATTATCGGACGCTAATGAAGCGACCTGGACTGTGACAGCCGGCAGATACACATAAAATGTACTGCCTTTTCCCGGATCAGTTTTAAATTCAATAATTCCATCGTGACGCATTACAATCGAATAACACATTGAGAGGCCCAGTCCCTGGCCTATCTCCTTTGTAGAAAAAAAGGGATCAAAAATACGGTCCTGAATTTCAACAGGAATTCCTTTCCCGGTATCTGTGATCGATATACAGACATAGTTACCCGCTTTAAGCTTGGCGTGTTCATTTTCTCCAAATGTCCGATTATTTGTCTTTACGTTAATAGAACCCCCATCAGGCATAGCCTGTTTGGCATTTATTATAAGGTTGTCGATCACCTGGGCGATTTGGTTCCTGTCATAATTACAGGACCAGAGGTCTTTATCAATTTCAAATACACAGGTAACATTGGAACCGCTTAGTGCGAACCATACGGTATCTTCAATAAAAGGGAACAGATTGTCCACTTTTTTTATTGGTGCGCCCCCTTTGGCAAAAGTAAGTAATTGCTGAGTAAGGCCTCGTGCCCTGTCAAGTGAATCAAGGGATCTTGCGAGATACGTAGAGACTTCGTTATCCTGATTTTTTGTTTGAGCAAGTTCAATATAATTGTATAATCCGCCAAGGAGGTTGTTAAAATCATGGGCAATACCGCCGGCTAGAACACCAAGTGATTCTAGCCGCTGACTGTTTCTTAATGCTTCCGCGGTTCGTTTCGTGTTGGTGATATCGTGAAGAAGGCAGGCAAAACACCCTTTTTCCGGTCTGTATGCAGTTACAGAGTACCATTTTCGTAATGGCTTTGCGAAATTTTCAAAGGAAATAACATTGCCGGTAAGGACTACCTTCCCGTAAATCCCGATCCAGTCGGCCGGATCATCCTCGATACCGGGAAGTACCTCCGTGACCTTTCTTCCAAGAATATCTTCTTTCTTCAGCTTCGTCTGCTTTTCAAATGCATGGTTTACATCCAGAAAAATATAATCAACCGGGACTCCCTGTTCATCAAACACCATTTCATGGAGAGAAAACCCGTCTTCCATATTCTCAAAAAGAGACCTGTATTTCTGTTCACTTTCAATAAGGCTCCTTTTTAATACCTCCGATTCAGTAATATTCTGGAACGCCGCAATCATCCCGTCAAAATGATTCTCCTTATCTATCAATGGTACTGCATTTATTGTCAGATAAATCTTTTTCCCGTCCGGATATTCAATGGCGTGACGCAATTCATACACCGGTTCAAGACTTTTCATTACCTGAAAAAAGGGAAGCGCCTCCTGGGGAAACGGTCCGCCGTCAAATGTGGAGATCTTCCATTGCGGATCGTCATATGTTCTTTCTTTTATTATTGAAAGGGTCAATCCCAGAATTTTTTGGCCCTCCTGGTTGGCATAGGTAATCTGACCCTCTTTATTAACAATCGTAATACCTACAGGACTGGTCTCGGTTATTTTCCGGTTAAAATCCAGCTGCTTTCTCAGATTGACTTCTGTTTTTTTCACTGATGAATAAATAACTATTAATATAATTATCACTATCAATTGAGCTATTAAAATACCTATAATTATAATAACCGGAGTTACTGCTCCATGAGACTCCCGGAACCCTGATATAGACTGGCAATGAGCAGAA
>JAFGRV010000311.1 GCA_016934975.1 Spirochaetales bacterium
ACCTTTGTATTCTATAAATTCAATAGGCATAAACTCTCCTCCTTACATAATTATTCCTGGAGTGAAACACTATTTAAAATCAAATTTTACAGATAGCACTATGCACATCGTATACCGAATATAGCTGCTTTTTATAATATATTATCCGGAGAGGCAGGATACAAGTTTTTTTTTAAAATATCGGGTTTTATGTTCGAAATATCCAGAAAGGAGAGAAATTATAATCATATACGGTTATCAGCCTGTTTTTTTCCGGTAAATTTTGTATAATTCTCCACAATTGTCGTAAAAACTCACGTGGTGTTTGGCGGGTCTGTTCGTCTTCTGATCTCCATCGAGCAAATATGTTTTCCAGTTCTTGAAAAACATCATCATTATACACATCAACAAAACCAAGAAAAAGATCTATAAACCCCCTCACCAACTGACCAATACTATAAAAATTCAAATCCTGATGCAATAACTTAAGCTCCCTATACAATTCCCCCGGGACATATGCATGTACATGCTCCCGTATTTCATCAGGGTCGTTACATACAGGCATATATTTGCTTAACCGCTGTTTTCCCCACTTATGTTCCCTCCTTATTACCGGCGTGAGAAAATTCAATATCTGTACAATTATTCTTGATAGACTTCTCTGATTCTCAAAAAAATCCAGGCTTTTAAGCTTATTTTTCATTCCACCATCCATAATAAAATGGAAATCGTGAACACAATTTATTGGCATATTGCTCTCCTTAATACATTTTTTTTGGGGATTTTTAAAATTCTATGGATTTAGACAGAACTACGTTTCTTTACATCAAGTATGAGTAAAATCTCTTAATCGTTGGAATTATTCCTTACTAATAATAACTACATAAAGTTTCTTCTTGCTTTCATTTTATCGAATTTTTTATAAAAAAATATTGAATCCTATCACTATATCCTTCCTTTTTTAAAAGCAACCGTAAGCATTAAAAAATATGCGCAAGTGACATCAATAGAGAAAAAGATTACAATATAAAATCTGATTGCGAATAATTTGCTTTGGAGTTCCTTCTCTTTTTCTCATGTATTTACTTCACAAATAACTTTACACCGCTTCTCATAAATTCTACTATACTTTCATAATACAGGGTTTTCAGCCCGGCAGTCTCCACAATTATCGGTAAAGTGAGGGTACAAATGATTTCTGTAATTTCCGTGACACTCAAACAATTTCTCATCGATCGATTTGCTAATGAATCTGCATTCGATGATCTGTGCAGGGAAATCGGTATTTCCTATTCCTCTTCCGAGGATTTTGCCACCCGTATGACCGGGTTATTGCGTAAAGCGGCAAGTAATCATCCTGATTATATCGGCAAACTATATACTGCCTGTATAAAATTAAGGCCCGGTTTTACAGAAGAGATAAACATACTTTTTGAAGTGACCCCATCATCGAAGACCCCTAACAATCTTGAGACGGCTGATATCAGAATATTTCTCTCCTATTCATGGAAAAATAAAGCTGTGGCAGATGAGCTGGATAAGGCATTTCAATCCCGGGGTATACAACTTGTCCGGGATATTTATGATGTTCAATACAAATACGATCTTAAAGAGTTTATGAAGAGTATCCGTGACTGCGATTATGCCATTACTATAATAAGTGACGCCTATTTAAAGTCCCCCAATTGCATGTTTGAAATTATGGAACTCTTAAAAGAACGGAAATTCAGAGATAAGATCCTTCCTATCTATCAGGATGATGCGAAAATTTTTACCCCGGCCGGCCGGGTTGCGTACATTACTTATTGGAACGCAGAGTATGATGAACTTAAAACAAGCGCCCAAGGATTGGACCTGGCCCAGGCCGGAGAGGTGGCAGAGGACTTGAAAATGCTTGAAATAATCCGCATGGAAATCGCCGGCTTTATGGGGGCGGTAAGCAGGATGCGGTTAATTCCGTATGATGAATTGCGAGCCGGGGGGTATAAGGAAATTTTTGATGAGGTTTTGTAGGAAATACCGTGGATAGTTGTTCCTTCCCGGTTTTTCTATACAACCGGCAGGTTTTATATGATTACTTTGGATAGTATTGTCATTGAAAAAAGGAGTAATGTGAATGAGTGATGGGAGTCTGAGTCAGGATAAAATTAATGCTCTATTATATGGATCTAATAAAATAAAAGGAGAAAATGGAATATATGAGCAGATCGCTGCGATAAAAAAGGGTGAATCTACCGCATTAAATCTAAGATTTGTGCGAGATTTCTTAGATATTCGTGCTTTTAATAATTTGTTATCCGGAATCCTGAGCCTTACCAATCTTCAAAAATTGTATCTACGTTTCAATCAACTCACCAGCCTGCCGCCGGAAATATCGAACCTTACCAATCTCCAATTGTTGGATTTGAATTATACTCAACTCACCAGCCTGCCGCCGGAAATATCGAACCTTACCAATCTTCAAAAATTGTATCTAAGTTCCAATCAACTCACCAGCCTGCCGCCGGAAATATCAAACCTTACCAATCTCCAAGGGTTGGATCTAAGTTCCAATCAACTCACCAGCCTGCCGCCGGAAATATCAAACCTTACCAATCTCCAAAGGTTGGATCTGTGTGATAATCAATTCACTTCTCTTCCCCGGGAAATCCTTACATTATCTCTTCCATTCTGCTGGAATTATGGGGATTCGATAAATGGAATTTACATCAAAGGAAACCCCCTCACCAATCCCCCGGTTGAAATCGCACAACAGGGGGACAAGGCGATCCGTAATTACTTTACCAAGCTTAAACAGGAAGAAACGATCCGGTTGTATGAAGCGAAATTGATCCTTATCGGAGAGGGCGAGGTCGGTAAAACTTCTGTTATTAAACGGGTAATGGAACCTCATCTTTCTATCAGCAAAAAAGAGAAAACAACAGAGGGTATTGATATCCGCAAGTGGATATTTCCCACAAAGCAGACAAATGAGTTCCAGGTGAATGTCTGGGATTTCGGGGGGCAGGAGATTTATCATGCTACGCATCAGTTTTTTCTTACCAAACGCTCCCTTTATTTACTGGTGTGGGACGCGAGGAAAGATTATGATGTGGTCAGTTTCGATTACTGGCTTAATGTGGTAGGGCTGTTAAGCGATGCTTCCCCGGTGATCGTGGTCTTGAATAAGATTGATGAACGGATAAAAAATATAGATGAGCAGTCTTTAAAGGAAAAATACCCCAATATCATCTGTTTCGAGCGGGTGAGTGCCTGGACCGGGGATGGTATTCAGGAACTGACACGTAAAATAAAAACGGTGTTGACAAAGCTCCGGCATATTGGTGATACTCTCCCCAAGGCTTGGGTGACTATGAAGCGGTTTTTTGAAGAGGTCCGGAAAACCCATAATTTCATGAATTACCGGGAATACCTCTATTTATGCCTGAAAAAATTAAACCTTGATACTGAGCAGGCGGGATTTATCGGCAACTATCTCCATGACCTGGGATTTTTTCTCCATTTCAGGGATAACGC
The DNA here is from genome assembly GCA_016934975.1 of Spirochaetales bacterium. Classification (GTDB taxonomy): domain Bacteria; phylum Spirochaetota; class Spirochaetia; order SZUA-6; family JAFGRV01; genus JAFGRV01. Next base: position 3,496 of record JAFGRV010000311.1, read on the forward strand.
GATTTTAAAAGATATTGTGTTTCTAAAACCCGAGTGGGCGACGAATGCGGTCTACAGAATTCTCGATACAAAGGAAGTCCTGCTTAATAAGGGAATTTTTTATTTTAAAGACCTGGAAATCTATTGGCCGGAATATCCCCCGGAAAAATACATCCACCTGGTAGAACTCATGAAAAAATTCGAACTCTGTTTTAAAATTCCGGGAAAAGAGGCGTATATTGTTCCCGAACTCCTCCCCATAAAACGTCCCGCTATAAAGTGGAAGTATGAGAAATGCCTCTGTTGTGAATATCATTACGAGTTTATGCCCTCGGGGATTATTACCCGTTTTATTGTGCGTACCCAGGATTTGAATAAAAAACGGATTTACTGGAAAAACGGGGCGATCCTTGTGTATGCAAATACGTTGGCCATGATCGTGAGTGAGGCGATAAATAAAAAAATTATCCTGTGGATCCAGGGTGATGAAAAAAAAGAGCTTCTTGCCATTATCCGGCGTGAAATCGGCCACATTCATGCTACCCTGAACAATCCGAAAGTAAAAATTATGGTCCCCTGTATTTGTCCGGATTGTTATCAACAAAAAGAGCCTTTTC
>JAFGRV010000312.1 GCA_016934975.1 Spirochaetales bacterium
ATGCAAAAAATATTAACAAAAAGGAGAGGATAAAGAAATGCAATAAAGGGTGAAAGCTTACGGTCTTTTATGACTAAAGACCATGTACAAAAGAAAATCCCTACGGGGAGACCGGCACTCAGGAGATCGCCTGTTCCTTTTAATAATATATGTATAAGATGAACAACAGGAAACTCTATTCCAAGTATGATGAGGAGACAAAACCCGGCGAGTATCACACTGTTTTTATTAAGGGCACCAAAAATATTTTTCACAAACCCATGAAAAGCACTTACATAAGAGGTATACATCCTGCATCGGACATATTCTTTTGCATCCAGAAAAATAGTTTTATATCCATAGGTTTTTATTATTCGTGCCAGATCCATATCTTCGACAACAGACTGCTTACATAACGAATAACCCCCGATTGCCTGAAATACATCTTTTTTACAAAAAATAAACTGCCCGATGGCAAAGGAAATAAAAGGGTGATTTTTCCCGGGGATTTTACAGAGCGGAAGGATAAGTGTTGTAAGAAGATATGCTGCGGGGACAATCAGGGCCTCGCCCCAGGAACCGATGACATGATATATATACCCGGAGAGAAAATCCGCATGGTGTTTTTTCAGATTACTCACAGCCCAGGAAATACTAAAAGGGGAATGCACCGTATCTGCATCGGTGAAAAGGAGGAACTCGCCTTTTGCTTCTTTCACAAGTTGATGACATGCATACTGTTTCCCGGACCAATGTTCAGCGAGGGGCAAACCGGCAAATATCCGTATTTTATCTGATTTTTTTTGAAACTCTTTAAGAATAGGCCAGGTGTTGTCTGTTGAATTGTCATCCAGCACAAGAATTTCGTAATTTTTATACTTCTGATGTAATAACGAAGTAAGACATCCTGAGATTGTCTGCTCTTCATTCCTTGCAGGGATGATAACCGAGACAAGCGGTCCTGTTGTACTATCCGGAGTGTATGACCATTTTTTTAAAGTCACAATATTACTCAATGTAATAGAGAAAAAAAATAGACAAAGGCATGTAGCAATAATAAGAACCAAAGTCATAAGATCCCGTTATTATTATACTGACAATTTATAAAATTGTCAGTATTTCCGATTATAGTAAGTTTGTCATTTTCTATTACGATATGCAATTATTCACAACAATCATCATCATCGCCATGGATATGGCCGTGTTCTATTTCCTCTTTTGTAGCGTCTCTTATATCAGTTACTGTTACATCGAAAAAGAGCGTTTTACTCGCCAACGGATGATTACCATCAAGAACAACATTATCTCCGTCCAGCTTGGATACATAGAAAACCTGCATTCCCTCGTCCGAGTGAGCTTCCAGTTCCGAACCGATTTCAATATCAGTCTCTAATCCCAATTCACCCTTTTCCACTGTTACAAGTAGATTTTCGTCATAAACTCCATAGCCTTCTTCCGGGGTAACGGTCACCTTAAATGAATCACCTACTTTCTTTTTGTCTAAACTTTTTTCCAGTCCGGGAATAAGATTATCATATCCGTGTAAATAGCTTAAGGGTTCATTCTCATCCGAGGTATCAAGAATATTTCCTTCTTCATCCTTCAGTGTATAATCAAAGGTCACTACTTTATTCTTTTTTATTTCCATACATACTCCTATAAAATTAAATCGGAAGATAAAACGAAGTTTTATCATACTCCTTTAAAACAAGATTGGAAGATAAAACGAAGTTTTATCAATACTCCTTTAAAACAAGATTGGAAGATAAAACGAAGTTTTATCAATACTCCTATTTGTCACGTCATGTTAAATAAAATTATCAGTCTCTAAATATGTAGCGAGCTGAACAATACTTTCAAAAAAACCGGCGTTTTTTTTCTTTATAAACACCTGTAAAACAGCAACCCTGTTTTCCGTATCAATAAACCACTTTTTTATACTCAAAGGATCATTTTCGGAAATTCCTGAATTATCCGCGATGGAGCCCTGATACACACGTGTCACTATATATTCCGTTTCCCAGAGAAAATTCTTTACAGCTTTTATCTCCATTCCGAATAACGGTACGATAACATTATTCCTGGTATCCTTTTTCAAGGCTAATTCAATGGGAATAGAGGGCCGTTTTGTAAGACAAATAATACCTTCCTTTGTTTTATCTCCCCCTGACCATGAAAGTTTTACAAGAGAATCATGTTGATAGTTAAGTAAGGCCTCCTGGAAATCCCGGATACTCGTGTAGGTGTGACCGTTAAGCTCCTTTATGATATCTCCCGGCTTAATACCGGCTCTCCATGCAGGTTCACCGGGAATTGTATAGATCACTTCCAAACCCGATTCGTTTTCATCCAGGGCAAGCCCGAGCCAGGAATGAGTAATTTCACCCTCTTCAAAAAGCCGCGGATATATTTTGTTTACCCAATTATAAGGAATTGCAAAATTAAGTCCCTCAAAAGTTGCTAATCCCGCAAATACAACACCGAGAAGATCATCATTCTCATTCAAAAGGGGCCCGCCGCTATTGCCGGGATTAACCGGGGCATCAATCTGCATAACATCCCCTATTTGAATAAACCGCCTGCTTAAATTCGAGACAATACCCGAGGTAAGTGTATTTTCAAGACCTAAGGGAGCCCCGATGGCAACAACTTTCTCTCCCGGTTCCACCGCCACATTTCCCCCCGAATAAAAGACATAATCCGGTGTGATACTTAATTTTAATAAGGCAATGTCAAAGACACGGTCATACCCGATTACTTTTGCCGGAATTTTTTCATCGACATTTTTTGATAATCTGACATAAAGCCGGGAAAATCCTTCATATTTCGGATCAACTTCACTCTCAATAACATGGTGGTTTGTCAGCATATAACCGCTTTTATCAACAAAGAAACCGCTTCCCATGACTCTGTCGGGTATCCCGTATCCCTTTTCAATTTTAATTCCTTTATCTATCCAGATAATTGCGGTCCCCCGCATCATAGCTGCTTTTGTTGATTTTTGCTGCGCCTGATCTCTATAGTTGTCCCCGACAGTATAGTTTTTTTCATCCATATAGTTGATAATAAGCCTTAAAGCGGGCTTACTGGAAAGTTGTGAGGCAAAATCAAGCATCTCGGTGCATTCTTCTTTGGTGAGATCACTATTTTCCAATGCCTTCAGATAATAATACATGGCGACAGACCTGTTTGTACCGGTACTATACATTCGCGCGAGAGAAAAAATCAATTTTTTTTCGGACCATTCGGGGAGAAGCCGGGCCTTTCCGATATTAAAAAGTGACATATATAAGCGATACGCATCATTAAAATTGGAGTCTGCGATAAATTCAGTAAATTTCTCTAATAATGTTAAAAATAGCCTGGTTTCCAATTCCTTTAATGTGCCCGGTTCGATGGATCTGTTTTCCCGCTCTAAATACGAAATATCCTGAATCGCCTTCATATAGGAACCGTCGGAAAGAAGTTGTTCAATATCTGCGATATAGACTTCGGAAATTGGTTTTATATCTTTAAGCTGCTCTTCTTGAGTGACACAGGAGAACAATAAAAGAATAGAAAAAGATAACCACATATATTTCATTAATTCAGCTCCTCGATATAGATACTATCTTCGTATGTAAATATAAAGTAGATGATACCCTTACTCGTATATAAACCATTACCGGAGAAAGATGTTACACCGGGATCCTTTCCTTTTTTTCCGATCCAGTAAATACCCGCTCGTTTCCCCGGAATAATAGACAGTATTTTATTCCCCCGTTTTGAATAGACAACTTTCCCGTCACGGAAAACTATGTGTAAATCAAAGACAGCATCATACCCTGTTGAAAATAAAAAAACAACCTCTGTTTTATCTTTTACAATTTCTTTTGCATCAATAATCCCATCACCATTATAATCCCAGTGAGTCTCAAAAATTTCTCCTTTCGCATTAAAAAATTGTATACAGTCCGGATAATTATCCCGGAGAGGATCATGATAGGTGATCTTTGTTAAATTTCCATTTTCATAGAATTCCGTAATCTCATAATAACCATCCCCATCAAGATCCCGTTTCCCTTTTGCTATCCTGCCATTATTATAGTGCACGAAATAATCCATGGTGCCGTTCTTATCCGTATCTTTGGATACGGAAACATATGCTCCTTTTAAGAGCTCGTACTGAGCGATCAATGTTTCATTGAAACGTTCCTTAAGTGTAAAGGCTATTTCCCGGATATCTTTCTGAAGAGGGGGTGAAAAAGAAGGACGAAAGGGGAGTTGCAATTTTTCAGGATCAGGTTCCGGATCCTGAAAAACCCGATAGGTATATTGTAATGGAAGGAGCAAATACTCTTCGCCGATTTCATTATTTAAAAAGGTGAAGGATTCGATATATGGATATGTTGAATATTTCCCATAAATTACCTGACCTTCTGCCGCGAAGAAGCGGACAAAAGAAGGGAAGGAATTAATAAATCCTATTTCTATTTCCGGTATTCCATCCTGATTATAATCTCTCTGCCATAAATAAAGAATTCCTTCTTTATAATGATATATTTCTTCAGGGAAACCATCCCGGTTAAAATCCACAATTCGTGTCCCCGAATAACCATCAACTTTTTCCCAAAATCCCTGAAATTGCTCTTCTTTGTCATGTAATATTGTTTTTATCCGATCAAGCAGAGGGATATCTTTATTCCCTTGATGCTCAAGATACATATCCAGATAATAATCCGGATTATCTGCGGAGAGGGATAAAGCCAGGACATACGCCTCAAGAGCATTTCCGCCTTTTTCAAAATAGGCTGATAATAATTGAGCCGCATCTGAGGACTCGGGAGTTAATTTTATTTTTGCAAGAAGAAGCCCTGTATTTTCAGGGGCTTTTTCCAACCCTTGATTGATAATGTCACGAGCAGCATCTATGTTTCCCGTTTGTTCCAAATAATCCGCATAAAGAATATAAAATTCCGGAAATCCGGGAAAGCGTTTCAGAGAGTCCGAGAGAAATTGTTCCAGTTGCTCAAACGAAATACCCCTGGTAAGTGAGGCTTTATAGGTTTTTGCCAGGTAAAAAGCCGAAAGAACATCTTCCTGCAGCCACGAGCCCATACTCTGAAAAATCCGGATTGCTTCTTGCAACATATTAATCTGAAGATAAACTCTGCCGAGTTCTCTTTTCGCAACTAAGGGATTGGTATCTCTCCATGAATTATCCTCTATGGACTTTTTTAAAAAATCGAGTCCGGACAACAATGTGGTCTGATTTTGTAATAAGATAAGTGAGAGTAAAAAGGTCGTCTCGGAAGAATCCGGATCGAATTCATAGGAGTAAATTAAGAGTTTTTCCGCTTCCTCTATTTTACCTGAAGAATAAAGCGCCTGTGCCTGCTTAAAATATTGCAAAGCGATTCCCTTATCAGCACAAAACAGAAATCCGGATGAACAGACAGAGAGAATCATTAAAATAGAAAATATACATTTTCCTGATCGGGTCATGATGTATTATCGGCGTCTTATAGGATTTATTGCAGAGGTAAGAATTTAATCGATTTGCTCTTTTTTATATACAAATCCTAAAAGTTCTGCAATTTCCTCCCCATCCAGCGTTTCCCGGGCCACAAGAGTTTCAGCGAGTATCTTCAATTTATCCTGATTTTTACTTAACATTTCCCGGGCTTTTTCCAGGCCGGCATTGACAATTCGTTTAATTTCATGATCTATCTTTTCCGCCGTTTCTTCCGAATATTCTTTATGCCGTGCAATCTCTTTTCCGAGGAAAATCGGTTCTTCTTTCTGGCCATACGCAATGGGACCAAGATCTTTACTCATACCCCATTCACAGACCATCCTCCGGGCAATCCCTGTCGCTCCCTCGATATCCTGCTGCGAACCGGTCGTTGTTTCACCATAAATGAGGGCTTCCGCTGCATAACCGCCCATATGTATGGTAATCCAATCAAGCAGCCACGCCTCGCTCTTGGAATATGCGTCGTTTTCCGGTAACGATAAAGACATACCCAGGGCCCTGCCATGGGGAATAATCGTTACTTTATGAAGAGGATCCGCGTTTTCCAATAAAAAATGAAGAAGGGCATGGCCTGATTCATGATACGCAGTCATGATCCGTTCTTTGGGTGGAATAATTTTCGATCTTTTTGCAACACCCATGAGAATCTTATCCCGTGCATCCTCAAAATCTATCATCTCAACTTTTGTTTTATTTCGCCGTGCGGCAAATAATGCGGCTTCATTGACCAGGTTCGCAAGATCTGCTCCGGATGTTCCCGGGGTTGCTCTCGCAAGTTTTTTAAAGGCGATGTCCGCATCAACATTAATTTTCTTTGTATGAATTTTTAAAATATCCTCACGTTCTTTAATATCCGGCATATCGATGACAACCTGACGGTCAAATCTGCCGGGCCGGAGCAATGCAGGATCCAAAACATCGGGCCTGTTTGTTGCCGCAAGTATAATGACGCCGTCTTTGGTATCAAAACCGTCCATTTCCACAAGCATCTGGTTGAGGGTCTGCTCGCGTTCATCGTGTCCGCCGCCATATCCCGCGCCGCGGGTTCTTCCCACAGCATCCAATTCATCAATAAAAAGAATACACGGGGCATTTTTTCTTCCCTGATCAAAAAGATCCCGTACCCGGCTGGCACCGACACCAACAAACATTTCTACAAAATCGGAACCTGACATATGAAAAAATGCGACATCAGCCTCCCCGGCGATCGCTTTTGCCAACAATGTTTTACCTGTACCGGGAAGCCCCACCAAAAGTACTCCCGTCGGGATTTTGGCCCCGATTTTCACAAATTTGGCCGGATTCTTCAGGAATTCAACGACCTCCTGAAGTTCATATTTCGCCTCTTTTTGTCCGGCGACATCGGCAAAAGTGATATGGGTTCCCGAATCAAGATACCGTTTTGCTTTGCTTTTGCCAAAGGAGAAAGCCCTGTTTCCGCTCCCCTGCACCTGTCTGAACATAAACCAGATGAACACAAAACCAATCACCCAAGGTAAAAGTTCCAGGAATATCTTAAGCGGGGGTGCCTCAATATTTCCTCCCTGAACAGTAACACCTGCTTCAATAAGCCGTTCCATGAGGTGAACATCGTTATAGGGAATATACGTTCTGAATTCTCCCCTTTTATCCACATATTCGCCATGAATAAGTATTTCATCCAGGATTTTCACACTGCTGATTTTTGATTCCGTCAGGTATCGCAGAAAATCCGTATAAGAAATTTCGATTGAATAATCCCTGTTTTGAAAAACAATAAAGAGCAGTATGACACCAATTAATACGATTAGTGAAATAAGTGCCGCTCTGTTATTCATATTGAATTTCGGTAGTTTTTTATCTGAATTATTGTTATCATTATTTTCGTTAGTACTCACGATCCGCCACCCTATCTATTTTTATAATATGTTTTCATCTCTTTTTCTCATAAAAGAGATATTGTGCTATCAATCACATACATGATGGATAAAAAATACTCCTCAATCTTTCAGGTTGGTTCCCGCAGGAACCTCTTTTAATAAAAATTAAAACATCCTCTCCTCTGTTTTAATCTTCTTTTTTAATTTTAATAGTTACTATATCTGCATCATTATCCGAAGCATCTATAATACCGGGTACACAACGATTTTTGTACCCGAATTCTTTTCCTATTATAGCTAAAACCCGCTTTCTGTCTACAAGAATTGGGATTTCCCATCGTTTTTCCTCGGGAACCTTCCATTCATTCAGTATTTTTTTTATTGATTTCGTACCCGTTTCAATCTCTATGGTATCACCCGGGAAACGCGAACGTATAACCATTGGATACACTATGCAATTCTCCGACAGGAAAATAAATGAACTACTACTTTTCTCCCTAATTCTACCATTATAAATACTAATTATGCAACCCATTCCCGCTGCTTTTATTGTTTCTCCACTTTTTACAGATATAAGATAACCTTTTTTTACAGGATAGACAATATCCGGTTTACAAAAAAGATTATTACCTTCCCACAAGAGGATTATACCATACCCCTGAATGAGAATCTTTCTTTTTAAAATCTCCTTATCGTTAAGTACCCGGGACAAAAATCGATAAGGAATACGCTCTTTTTTTCCGATATGCTCATCATTATAAAGATCATTAAGCATTTTATAAAGCGAAAAAAGCCGTATTATTTCATGATTCCCGAAAAATTTTTCTCTGCCGATTCTATACCCTTTTTTAACTTTTTCCCATGAACATGTTTGTGCCGCCTGTGCATCAACATAATCACATAAAAGCCTTACTATAGAAGAAAGGCGTGTCAAACTTTTAAGATACCCCGGGAAAATGTGCTTTACCACGGGCAGAAGATTCAAACGTATTTTATTTCGTAAAAAAACTTTATTCAGGTTTGATGAATCCACGGCAAAGTTAAGTTGATTTTTTTGAAGATAGGTTAAAATATCCTCTTTTGAACAATAGTATAAGGGACGAATAATCATCTTGCGGGAAATGGGAATCCCGGCCAATCCGGCCACTCCCCCGCCCTGGAAGAATCTCATAACCATCGTCTCTATATTATCATCCGCACTATGTCCGATGGCTATATGGTCGGCTTTTATTTTTTTTCTTACGGCATTCAGGAATTGATACCGTTTTTCCCGGGCTGCCTCCTCGAGGCTTCTGTTGTTTTTATAAGCTATTTCGGATAATTCACCAGAGGGAATACGACCTATAAAAAGTTCGACACCTAAATGAGCAGTCAACTGCTGCACTAATTTTATCTCTTTATCTATCTCCCCTTTTTTTCTTAATCCGTGATCAAGACATGCGGCAAAAATGATATAGTGATGTTCCGACGAGAGATTTTTAAGGGCATGGAGAAGTGCCGTCGAATCCGGCCCTCCGGAAAAGGCGACGAGGATACGCGAACCCGGGTTTACCCCGCATTCAAATAAAGCTTTTATAACTTTTTCTTTAAATTCCAATTGTCCTTCTATTTATGACATTCATCACTTCCTGTGGTGATTTCTGAAATAGCAGAAGTATTGCGGATGTTACGTTGTCTATTGCACCCTCAAGTTTTTGAGCATCCTCCCGTGAGGGTTTACTTAGTACATACTCAATCACAGGCTGTTCGGAACGGCCGATACCTATATAAAAACGGCTTATTTCATTTGTCCCGGCATAATCGATGATAGAAGCAAGTCCTTTGTGTCCGGCAGAAGATCCTTTTGTCTTAAGCCTGCATATTCCCGGCTTAAGATCAAGACTATCACATATGACCAGCAATTCAGAAAGATTAGCGTCTGCGTAGTGTAAAACACTCGAAAGTATCGTTCCAGATCTATTCATATAGGTAAGAGGTTTTATCAAAATAATGGGATTATCCTGATAAAACCCTTTCCCTCTCATATATGAAGAAAAAAAAGGCTTTTTAAGGTTGATGGAGAGTTTCTCTGCAAGTGTATCAACAACTTGAAAGCCGATATTATGCCTTGTTCCGACATAGAGTTGTCCCGGATTTCCTAAACCAATAACGACTAATCGCAGATGTTATTCCTCTGATTTTTCCTCTGCTTTTTCTTCCGTTACACCTTCTTCTGCTTCTTCTTCTACTGCTGCTTTTTCTTCTTTTCTCCGTGTAACATGACAGATGACCGCGTCAGGTGAATTATGAAATTTTACGCCCTCGGGAGGTTCGACATCTCTTATATGGATGGAATCTCCCACATTAAGAGCATTCACGTCGACACTCACTTCTTCGGGAAGATGTCTGGGAAGACATTCAACTTCCACTTCATGAAGAAGCAATTCGAATATACCGCCCTCTTTTGCTCCGAGCGGTGTCCCGACAGTATGTATCGGAACGTGAGTTTTTAAGAGTTTGCCCATCTCGATTTCATAAAAATCCAAATGAACAATTTTTCCGGTAAGTATATTTTCCTGATAATCTTTTACCAATACATCATGGCTTTTACCGGCCACATTTAAATTAATAATAATATTTTCCGAAATTGTTTTGAATTTTGAGTTAAACTCATGTTCATCAACTGCAATAGAGAAAGGTTCGGTATGCCCGTATACAACCGATGGAATTTTTCCATTTCTTCTTAATAGTTGTGCACTTCCTTTACTGGTCTTTTCGCGCAGAACTCCTTCCAACGTTCGCTTTTTCATATTTAAAACTCCTTACAACTGAAAAATTATTTTCTGGGACGGTAGGATTCGAACCTACGAATGCCGATACCAAAAACCGGTGGCTTACCGCTTGCCGACGTCCCATTTTATATTAATTCCCCTCATCATCCGAGGAGGTTTCTTCATCCCCAAGATTATTGTATTCGTCCAATATTCTCGTTTGTATAATGCTGCGGCACTCTGAATTAATCGGGTGCGCTATATCCTTAAATTCACCGCTTTTCGTTTTCCTGTTTGGCATCGCAACAAAGATTCCCTCTTTTCCTTCAATGATTTTAAGATTGTGAACAACAAAACAATCATCAAAGGTTAAGGATACATATGCCTTAAGTTTTCCCTCAGACGCAACTTTCTTGATTTTCACATCTGTAATCTCCATATCCAAATTCCTCCAGTTAAAAAATGAGTCTAAGCAATAAAATCATTATTGAGATCAAAGTAATACATTAATCTCATACATACCTCTTGTTGTATACTCCATTTTACTCTTTGTGTCATTCCTTTTTCTTAGAAAAAAAAATATCACTGCTGCAATTGGAAAACACTCTCCTCATTAATTAATCAGGAAGTCAGGAAATCCAACAGATTGTCAGTATAATACAGGTAATGGTATTTTATCAAGAGGCTTTGTAAGAAATACAAAAGGATATTTTGTTTTTAAATACCCAAATGCAGCTCCTGCCTCATTATCTTTTCTATAAAGTCCGAATAAAGCGGATCCACTCCCTGTGATATTTCCGTATAATGCACCGGATGTATATATATCTGAAATAATCGATTCAAGCAAGGGGTATTGTTGCATTAAGATTTCTTTAAAAGAATTACTAAATCCCCAGGTTTCTATTGTATTATACCTGTATGTATCTATAACATCCTTTTCTCTATATTGTTTCCTCACTTGTCGCTTTGCCCTGGTTATATCCAGCCATGAATATGCTCCGGCAGTCTGAACCTGGAGTCCGGGGTAAATAATTAATATCGAGTAATCGGTCCGCGGGATAAGGGGCTGCACAGTTTCACCCCGGCCTGTTACTAATGCGGCAGTTGCAACATAAAAATAAGGAACATCGCTTCCCAGGTCTTGTAAAATATCCGTGATCTTTTCCTCGGAAAGACTGTTCGGTAATACTTCGTTGAGACAGCTTATAACCGCGGCTGCATCGCTTGATCCTCCGCCAAGACCCGCCCCGATGGGTATTCTTTTTTGAACATCAATTTCCAAAAACCGCTTTTTCCCACTCGCCCGCAAGAAAGCCTCTGCCGCTTTTTTAATAATATTATCCTCCTGGGGAAAGGGGAAATCTCCTTTAATCGTGCATCCGGTTGCTTCATTTTCCATTCGTATAACAAGAGTATCAAAAAAAGAAACAGATTGAAAAAGACTGATAATATTATGGTACCCGTCGGTTCTTTTATCTAAAACATCGAGGTGCAGATTTACTTTTGCCGGTGCCTGGATTCGTATTCTCATAACCGCTTGTGTTGCTATACAAAATTTAATGAACATGGTCAAGTGAAAAATAAAGGAGATAAGGAGATAACCCTATTTTTCAGGCCATTTCAACAAATGATTACACCCATTCTTCGTAATCGCTTTAAATAATTCATCATCTAATGATGCCTGATATAAGGTCTTTACCTCCTTAAGCTGTTCAAAGGTGAGGTTCTTTACACCTTTCAGGTTAGCTCCCGTTAAGTTTGCATCTTTTAAGGAAGCATTATTCAGATCCGCTTCATGGAGATCTGCGTCTATAAGGAGAGTATTTTCAAGATTTACCCACCCGAGACTCGCGGAGACAAGTTTTACATTTATCATCGAAGCATTTTTAAAGAATGCGTGTGACATATCAACATGATTCATCACTGCCCCATTAAGATTTGCATGTTCAAAATTTGTATGATTAAGCAGGGCACAATAGCCGTTTTTCCACTTCTTATCCTTATCCTTACTGAATAATGCACCCTGAAGGTTCGCATCCTGAAATGTAACACGGTAGAGATCCGCGTCCGTAAAATCGGCATCTTCGAGGTTTGCATTTTTCATCTCTGCAAAACGCAGAATGGTACCATTAAAAACAGCCGACCGCAAATTCGTTCTGTTCAGTTTTGCATGCATCATCTGAATCCCTGAAAAATCAATACATGCACATTCGGCATCACACATCACGGTATTATTTAATTCCGCCTGAGTAATCCTGGTAAATTGATTTTCCACGGATAAAATTACTTCTTCTTTATTGGTCACAGAGCGGGAGAGAATCACCCGGTCGAGACGTGCATCATTCACTTTCGCACCTGTAAGATCAGCCCCCTCCAGGGTAGCGTTCTGTAAATTCACTTTATTTAAATTTGCAGATGTCAGAACGATTCCTGTTAAATCAGAGACTTTTGCCCCCAGGGCGCTTAATCGCCTGATAATACCTGCTTTTTTAAAAACACCTTCTTTTTCGTTCCAGAAAAAAATATCTTCCAGTTCTTCCCGGTACTTTTGGATCTTGCGTCTTTTCTCTCGTAAAACCTCGAAAATGATTAAAAAAAGGCCCAGGAGAAAAATATCAAAAAAGATACCGTGAGTTTGGGCGACAACTGAAATCCAGTTAAAATTTTTTGATGAAAGAAACACATGATAATCAAGAAGAAAAAGGAGGAAAAGAAACGGAATAGTAATGACAATCGCCGTTCTGTATGGACTGGCGAAAAAAGTACGGAACATGAGGAATAAGGGAAACAATACTCCCGTTTTCGCTTTGAGTAATATTCCCCTTAATAATTGTATTACGTTTCTAAATAGTTTCTTCATTGCCTTTTGTTTTCAAGAGAAAACCGCCCCTCTTCACGGAACAATCTTCAGGAGTAATACTCATAGTATGACGCAGGCTGCGCCCTCAACCCAAATAATAAATTTATGACAAGGTTGCCGTTATGAAAATTCTTGATTTCTTGTGAACCTGCGTTTCGCTATTATTCCGCATATTCTTGTAAAAAAA
>JAFGRV010000313.1 GCA_016934975.1 Spirochaetales bacterium
CCGGTGAAGGGAAAATACAACTTCTGATAGATATTGTCCCTGTCGACCGTGGGATTTTGAAGCCCTTTACTTCTCTCCGAGACAGTATGAATAACAGCGTCTTCTAATTCATCCGTTGATATAACCCCGTCTTTATTGGTATCTGTTTCCGGATTTAAAAATGCTTTGATGATGGCGCTTGTAAAAAAACCGTTTTCCTGCTCCGAGTAGAAAGCCGGTTCATATGAGTATTCTCCGCCGCGGGAACTGGAAAACACGATTGCTCCTGTACGTCGATAGATATCGTTATAAATAAAACGGTTTTTGTTTAATAAATAACTCCTGTTCTTCCTGCTCCCCCTATTGTGAGGCCGGGTTTCTTTTCCGGGGAGCTTTAATAATCCCTTTGATTTTACTAACGTCATATTACCGGAAGCCATATAATCACTTACATAATCATCGTCTATGTCCCCGGATTCACAGGTATCCATAAGAAACAATTTCTTCCTGGGATGAATATTATCGAGGATATCTTCCAGGAGTTCAAATTCCGCGGCACTACCTGAGAGCCGCGTAAGGTCTGTTTCATAGGTGAGATAGTAGTAGGTGGCTTCTGTATCCGAATCATGAAGACCATGCCCGGAAATAAAAAGCACCACAGTATCTTCTGCAGATGCTTTTTCTAAAAATTGTTTTGCTTTCTTTATCGTTTCAACAGTACATTTTTCATTCGTATAGGTATATGTATATATGTTTTTAAAATTCTTTTCCATGCCTGTAAAAAGATGTTCAAGATCCGCCACATCTTTATGAGGATATAGCAGATTGAGGGATTCATTCTTATAGTTTGATACGCCGAAGCCGATAAAATAAAGATCCCCTTTCGTTTGTTCCAGGGAATCGAGTACAACAAAGTCCCTGAAAGATTCCACAAGTTTTTCATTCGTGCAACTAATTTCTATTTTTTGTTGTCCCCGGAGAAGTTCAATAGTCTCGGAAACAACGAGTTCATTTTCCCTTTGTGCTGCCGGCTTCCCCTGAGTTCCGAACAAAGGAACATCATTTATAAACACATTATAGCTTAAAATATCGTAAAGACTATCGTCACAGGTAAAATCAAGAACAACGGCAGCCTTCTCTTTTTTAACGTGAGTAATACGTGCCTGCGGAACATGATACCCGCCATCCAACAGTGTTTCCACATACTCAAGATAAGGGGGTATGCTCAGGAGATCGAGTTTTTCACGAAAACTCAGGTCATGGGAAAGAGCATAATATTCCTCTCTCCCGCTATAACAGGATTCAAGGAAATCTGTTTCTATTTTGTTCAGCTTTTTTCGTAAAGCGTGAAAATCTACCAGGGAAATCTCTGATGGAATATAATTGTTTTTAATAAGTCGTTTTAAATATTGAATATGATAATGTTCAAGGATATTTTCATCACCAAGACCGACACTTTTCAAAATAATATCAGGTCTGTTTTTAAATGCGGAAAATTGATCGATCCCATAGGCATCCGGGGTTTCTACCATATTAATCAGCTCTCCTCCGCCCCTGGAGGCATCAAAATATCCCTCGTTATTAAATGATATCCAATCGTCACCGCGGCTCACAATCCCGAACCCCTCCCCTGTTTCCACATTCCATATCCTCACTGTTGCGTCATATCCGGCACTCACTATAAAATTTCCATCGGGGCTAAAGTCAAGATCTTCGATTTTATCATAATGGCCCTCTAACACCTTCACCTCTCCGGTGGAGATATTCATGAGTCTCACGGTTGTATCCATGGAACCCGAGGCAACATAACGGCTGTCCGGAGAAAATTTCAGCCGGCTGATGCCATTTGTATGACCCCTGAAATCATGAAGAAGATCACCATCTAACGTAAACACTTTCACGCTGTGATTACCATTCCCGAAGGGATCATCCATGGTGGCGGCAATAAAGTTTCCGTCGGGACTCAATGCAAGAGCACGGATAGCGTCGAAGGGTCTTTTTAATGTTTCAATGGAATCCTGAAAAAGAATCCGCTTTACTTCCCGGCCGGCGACATCATAGAAAACAATTTCCTGGTCTACTCCAAGGGCGACGGTTTTACTATCCGGCGCAAAACCGATAGCATCTATTGTGGATTTAAATTTTGGAAATTTAAAAATAGTATTTCCTTTCATATCCCAGAGGCAGACCATCGAATCGAATCCTGTTGAAAGAATGTACGTGTTATCAGGGCTGATTTCAAGGTCGATAACTCCACTTTCATGGGCTTGAAATTCATTCATCAACCTTGTACCGGAGTCCCACAGCCGGATTTTGCCGTCACCTGAACCGGAGGCAAGGAGAGATCCGTCGGAATTGTAGTCCAGGGCGCCGATATAATTTCCCTCCGGAATTGTTGATCGATACAGA
Source organism: Spirochaetales bacterium (assembly GCA_016934975.1). GTDB lineage: Bacteria > Spirochaetota > Spirochaetia > SZUA-6 > JAFGRV01 > JAFGRV01. The sequence continues at coordinate 2,389 of JAFGRV010000313.1, forward strand.
GCCCCGGTTGTTTCCCATAGATTTAAATAATTTTCATTTGATCCCGTGGCAATAAGATTCCCCCGGGGATTCCACGCACAGGCATAGAGAAAATTCCAGTTGCCTTCGAGGGTCCGGATCAGGGATCCATCGAGGGACCAGAACTTTACTGTTCCGTCTTTTGAACCGGTAATAATGACTCTTCCCTCGTCATCAAAAGCGACCTGGGTGATACTGTCA
>JAFGRV010000314.1 GCA_016934975.1 Spirochaetales bacterium
AATCATTCTTACGATTATTGTTGTCATTCTTATCTCAATTGATTTAACAGGTCTTACCCCGATGCATTATTCAGGATTTCTCGATAAAGGGTACCGGATTCAACATGATACCGCCGCCTGTAGAGGGGACGGGGTCTGCCTGGATGTCTGTCCCCGGCATTGTTTCATCCGGATAAAAGAAAAACCATTCATCAGTCTTTCATCACCTGAAACATGCATTAACTGCGGTGCATGCATCGTCCAATGTCAGTATGATGCCCTTATGTTTATGAATGCAAAAGAAGTAAAGGTTTTGCCCGAAGAAATCCGGAGATACAAACTCACTCTGAGTGGAAAGAGAAAAGAAACGGAACAATAAGGCTGATGGAGACAATTGTCGTACATCACATAAGGTTGTTGTGGACAATTGTCGTATATTACACAAGACTAGTGCGGACAATTGTCGTATTATATAAAGCTGATAAAAACAATTGTCGTATATTGAAATATAGGCCCGGACTACTGAAAATATCTGCACAAAACTGATAATCTATGAAATAAATCCCTGATTTATCGCTTTTACTAATTTAGCCTTTAAAAGATTACTCTCTTTTTTCAGCTTATCTACCTCATACTGCTGACTCTTAATAATCTCGATCAATTCCCCTTTGGATAATTCACCCCCGCAATGAAGCAATTCTTCCAGATAATATATTCGAGACTGATAGTCTGCTTCCGCCTCCAATTCGGCGATCTGATAACTTTCCTCCAGGCTTTGGAGGTCCAGGGGCCCCTTTGATTCTGATGTAAAATCAAGGAGTTTGTCCGCGATCCTGTAGATTGCCTGGGATATGACCGACCCGGGTTTGTACTTAACTATCGGGATTCTGGAGTTCAGTGCAATATTCTGGAGAGCGTCTTTATAGATAATCCCCAAATGCTCAAGATCAAGATTCAGATATTGACTTACCGATCTCCGGACCTGAGTCGCTTTTTCCGCGTCTTTTTGATCCGAAAGCAGATTCAGCACAAGACAGGGATGAAATGTTTCTATCCGGTTCATGAACAAAGAATGACTTTCCTCATCGATGTTTTTAATTTTTTCAAGAAGTTTCGGAATATAGACTTTTTGGAGGGGACTTCCTTCTTTTTTCAGTTTTTCTATCAATTGGGCGGCCGGGGAATCACTTTTAAAACAGGAAGACATGATTCTAAAAACGGCATTTTTTAAAAATAAATAGGCGTTCAGTACAGCCGTTAAGGTAGGTGTTGTGACAACGATTCCCCTGCCCGAAATAAGGAAAAAATCGAGAACATTGTTACTTGTACCTGCCCCGAGATCTATAATAAGATAATCTGCATCCAGAGAAAGGAGATGTTTTATGAGATTTCTTTTCTGTGTCCCTTTTAGATTTGCGATCCCGGGAATTTCAGCATCACCGGGGATAAACCGGACCCCTTCAAACTCGGTATCGAGAATAATATCCTCAAAATTCATATCTTTATTATTAAGAAAATGACCAATACCGGTTTTGATTGACCGTATTCCCATAAACATATGAAGATTCGAAGCCCCAAGATCAAGATCGACCAGGACAACCTTTTTACCGGCTTCCCCGAGGGCAAGCCCGATATTTACGGCAACTAATGATTTTCCCACCCCACCCTTACCACTGGCAATTGGTAAAACTACCATAAGCGACCTCCCTTATTTCCGGAAACCCGAACAACTACCATAGAAAACCTCCCTTACTATCAATAACCGGAAAACACACTATGTTACTTTTGCGGATCGTCTTTTGAATCAAAAACGGATTTCACCTCAGTAATTGTGTATTCAGGGAGATGTGAGCTCTCATAAACTCCATCTTCCCGATTCATTCTCTTCACTTTAAATGATAGTAAAAAGTAAAGAAAAATCAAATCAAAAAAGATTGAAATTGAAAGAAGTAAAATAGAAGATTTCTTTAATAAGGAAACTCCGGTAAGAGGGTATGTGAAAAAACCGCTGCTCAATATAAATTCATCAAAAAAAATAAAAAAAGACGGAATCAGACTCAGGATTTTTCCGATCCGCAGGAGTTGTATTACAACCTGAAATTTTGTAGAATCGAATAAAAGGAGTGTAAACCCGGCAGGCATAAGAAGCTGACTTGAACAAAGGAAAAGAAGCCACAGTACGGATTGGGTTCCGCCAAGAGTCGGTTGGATATAAATAAAGGTAATAAAAAGAAAGAAGAATAAAAAACGAACGATTTCCCAAATAATACCAAAACAATAAAATATTTTTTCATTTTTCATTGAGACGAAGTTTATCTTTTGTTATATATTTAGGTCAAGAGTGTAAATTCTAAAAATACGGCTAAGAATCTTTATTTTTTTATTATATTTAGCTAATAGCAAAAATCCGGCAATTATTGTGGAATTTTCGCTATTGATGTTGGAGTTTCTTATCACTTATGAAATAAGGAACCATACATTGTATGGAGCCATACATTGTATGGAAATAAAAAACTCCGCATTTATAATTGAATGAATAGGCATACAAACTGTCAGAATTGGGGGCTATCTATGAATTTTAAATCCGGCAAACTAAGAGAGAGACTTCTTATCATCGGAATTACTTCTTTTTTTATCACCCTGCTGATACTTCTGGCCTTCTCGCCAAAAGTATTTGCACAATCAAAAGACCCGGAAACAGAGGATCAAATTTTACTTTTATATGAGGTATTGGAATTTATAAAGGAAAATTATGTTGATGAAGAAAAGGCGCAGACAGATATCCTTATTAAAGGGGCGTTAAAAGGTATGTTGGAGGCTCTGGATGATCCCTACTCTATGTATCTTGCCGAAGACGATATGTCGGATATGGAAGAAACAACAACGGGTAAATTCGGGGGTGTAGGTCTCTATATTCTCAAAGGAGATAAAGGTGTGGAAGTAGCACGCCCGATTCCGGGAACACCCGCATTCAGAGGAGGAATAGTTGCAGGTGACTTCATTATTGCAGTCGACGAAGAATCGGTCCTGGAATTAACGATTGATGAGGTCGTAAAACGCCTGAAAGGTCCTGCAGGGACAAAGGTGACCATGACAATCCTCAGGGGAGAATCAAAAACCTTTGACGTTACCGTAGAAAGAGCGATGATTGAACTTCCTACGGTAAAGCAGGCGATGATTAAGAATAAAATCGGGTATATGGAAATTCTTCAATTTACCCCAATTACTTACGAAAGAGTGGTCGACGCGATTGAATATTTTAAAAAAGAGAAGTATAATTCCCTCATAATTGATGTTCGAAGCAATCCGGGGGGACTGCTCTCTTCTGTCATTGATATTACCGATTTATTTTTTAAACCCGGAGATATAATTGTAAGTACACGTTCCCGGAATCCCTTTGATGACCGTGTTTACAGGGCAAAAGAGGAACCTATTGTAGATCCGGATTTCCCTATTGTGGTATTGATAGACAAATATTCTGCTTCGGCTGCTGAAATCCTTACCGGGGCGCTTAAAGATACACACAGGGCATATATTATCGGACAAACATCATATGGCAAGGGATCCGTACAGCAGGTCCGGTATGCAGGTGAAGGGGGCTTCAGGTTAACAGTTGCAAAATATTATACCCCATCGGATATTAGTATACATGGGGTAGGAATTGAACCGGATTTAAAAGTAGAAAAAGATAAACCTTCGAAAGAAGAAGAAGCGTCTCTGGAAGATTTACTTGAGAGTAATGCAGTGGAACTGTTCATTAAAAATAACCCCCAACCCGATGAAAAAGCAATCAAAGGGTTCATACAAAAGCTTAGAAAAGACGGAATTATTGTAAAAGACAGATATATAAAAAAAATGATCAGGAACGAATTAAACAAAACAAATAATAATCCTCCTGTGTATGATCTTGATTTTGATCTGGAATTACAGGAAGCAGTTAAATATTTAGAACAAAAAAAACAAAAGATTGGGAGTAACTAAGAGATGACATTTTTCACACATCACGTTAATACCCGGAAACAGACGGAATTCGTCAATATTACTTCGGAAGTTAAAAAGAGTGTGGCAGATTCGGGAATAAAAGAGGGAATCTGTGTTGTTTATATACCCCATACAACTGCCGCAGTCACTATAAATGAAGCTGCCGATCCCGATGTGGTAACAGATATTATAAAGGAGGTAAATAAAATTATTCCTTTAAATGATAATTATAAACATATGGAAGGAAATTCTGCAGCCCACATAAAATCGAGTCTCTTCGGTATAAGCACCCAGATACCGGTTAAAAATGGGAATCTTACCTTGGGAACCTGGCAAGGAATCTTTTTTTGTGAGTTTGATGGTGCGAGACACCGAACATTTCATGTCCGTATCCTTGGAAACAGCGAATGAAACATTTATA
>JAFGRV010000315.1 GCA_016934975.1 Spirochaetales bacterium
CACATCCCAATACAAAAAACCTATATTTCTCCTGACATCTTGAAATTATCTATGAGTCAGGATATAGATGCGGGCCAACGCTTAAGTATTACGGACCGAAAATCTTGAAATTTTATCAAGATTTTCAGCCCGTAACACAGGAGTTGAGCATACTTTAAAAAGTCAGGAAGAAAAAAATCCAAAAACAATTTGATAACCGGAAAAAAAAAGACTATTATTAAATGGAACATCTGAAACTGCCATCAAAAGCGTTTGGAAGTTTTTAGATGTCCCTGTACATGAAATAGTGATGTATTTACAATATTCTTAAACCGGCAAGGAAAGAATAAATATAAACATTGTACCGGTTCCAATTCTTACTCCTTTTCCGAGCAACAACAGGATTGCGGCCAAAGATCCTTGCATTTCATCTCGATTAATCAAAGGAATAGAGTGGATGAAAATAAAAATTGGTATAAAAATATTATTATCCTTCTTATTCGTTATAATACTTATGACTTTTCTCTCATTCTACTTAATAAATAGTAATTACAACTCTTTACAGCAATCAGTCGGAGATCTCTCCATTTTACTTGTACAGCAGATGATGGAAAGAATTGATCAAAATATATACTTGAAAATCGAAGAAATGCAGCTTTATTTCAAAAATCTTATACAAATAAACTGCGTACAGCAACTTTTTGTATTAATGAACAGTGAAGAAATGAGAACACAGTACCAGGAGATCTCGGTGAACAATCAGGAAATGATAAACCCGAAGGTATCCGCACTCCTTAAAAAGAACCTTATTGATTATTATAAACAACAATACAATTATGAACTTTTTACAGAGGTTTTTATAACGGATGCAGCCGGCATGAATATTGCCCAAACCGGACCGACAACAGATATGATACAGAATGATGAAGAATGGTGGTCCCTGGCAAAAGAAAGATACCTCTATGTGAGTGATGTCGAGTATGATGAAAGTGCGGATACATATGGAATCAGTATTTGCATACGGATTGATGATGAAAACGGTGCATTTTTAGGCATCTCCAAAACCATCCTTTCATTAAAAGGTATAATTATGGAGACAGAACTGAACATTAAAAAATATAAAAACTTCGAGGCCACCTTGGTAACAAAAGACAGCAAAATCATTTATTCAACAAATGCATTTCACTATTTAGCCGACATATCCGGTGAAAAATTTTACCAGCAAGCAGATAAAAGACAGGGGTCTTTTATCTTAAATCATAACGGTATAACAAAACTTTTTACTCATACATCCTCCACAGGATACAGGACTTATAAAGGACACCAATGGGAATTGATAATTGCCCAGGATTTAAAAGATGTTTTTCAACCGGTTTTCACCTTGATTATGAGTATGATTGCAGTTTCCTTGTTTATAATTATCCTGGGGATAATTATTTCATATATTCTTTCCCGGTCGATCTCAAGACCGATCGAGCAGTTTATCAAAGCAGCACAAATAATCGGAAATGGCAATCTTGATTACAAAGTAGAGATTTTTACAGGGGATGAGATAAATGAATTAGCGAAAGAGTTCAACCAGATGACTGAACGGTTAAAAAAAACAATTTCAGATATCACTTTCGCTGAAAAAAAAATAGAAAGATCACTAAAAGAAAAAGAGATACTATTACAGGAAATACATCACCGCGTAAAAAATAATTTACAGGTTATTATGAGTATGTTAAGACTTCAAACCAAATCGACCAAAGAAAACGGTCTTGCAGAAAAAATCAATGAAATACAGAATAGGATAAAATCAATTTCTTTGATCCATGAACAATTGTATCAATCGGAAAATTTTATTAATATTGATTTTACCCTCTATATACGTTCGATTATAAATAATTTATTCCGGTTTTATAAAACAGATCCTGCAAGAATACAGTTAACCTTTGATATTGATTCTCTTATCCTTGGAATAGACCAGGCAATACCCTGTGGATTAATAATGAATGAATTAATTTCAAATTCATTAAAACATGCATTCCCGGGGGATAAAAAAGGGCAGATATCCGTATCTTTACATTCAAAAGAAGAAAATAAGATTGAGCTTACAATTAGTAATAATGGTATCCCCATAGAAAATGATCTGGATTATTATAAAAATTCAGAGACCTTAGGTCTCTATTTAGTCATAATTCTGGCAGAAGACCAACTCAACGGGACAATTACTTTGGACAGAACGAATGGAAATAAATTTATTATATCTTTTACCAGACAACATTAATAAAGGAACCTGATGTGATGGGAAATACAGCCATATTGATTGTCGAAGATGTGAGAATCGTAGCGGAAGATATTAAGATATCCCTCGAAAAATTGAATTATACTGTTGCAGGGATAGCATTTTCAGGAGACGAAGCAATCGCAAAAACAATTGAAACGAAACCCGATTTAATTTTAATGGATATAATGATAAAAGGTGATATGGATGGGATTGAAACGGCACAAAAAATTGAAAAAATATCAAGTATTCCCATCATCTACCTCACGGCGTATGCGGATAATGAAATGATTCGCAGGGCAAAGATAACAAAACCATACGGTTATATAATCAAACCCTTTGAAGACAGAGAATTATATACAATCATCGAGATAGCTTTGTACAAGCATGCGATGGAAAAAAAGATAAAGGAAAGTGAGGAAAAACTTCACACCACCCTCATGAGTATCGGAGATGGGGTTATCGCCACAGATGAAAAGAGTATTATCACCCTCATAAATAAAAGCGCGGAAAAAATAACAGGCTGGGCGGAAAATGAATGTGTCGGAAAACCGCTTTCCCATATTTTTACTATTGTAAATAAAAAAACGCGAAAGCCAATACAAAATCCGGTTGACCGGGTAATTACTACCGGTAAAATTACCGGACTGGCAAATGATACTATCCTTATAACGAAAGATGGAAATGAAAAGATAATTGCAGACAGCGGTGCACCGATAAAAGATAAACAGAATAAAACTATTGGTGTTATTCTTGTCTTCAGGGATATGACAACTGAAAGATTTCTGGAAAATGAAATTCAAATGAATCATAAATTGAAATCAATCGGACTTCTTGCAGGGGGAATTGCACATGATTTTAATAATTATCTGAATGCCATTCTCCTTAATATATCAAATGCGAGAATGACAAATAATATCGATGAAATTTCACAAACATTATCTGTTTTAGAAAAAATTGTCGAAGAAGCGAGAAAAGTCACCAGCCAATTATTAATATTTTCCAAAGGCGGTGAGCCGATAAAAAAACCGGCCTTGCTTCCGGATATTATAAAGAAATCTATATCCATTATCTTAATAGGATCAAACGTGAAATGTGATTTTTGCGAACCGGAAAATGTATGGCCAGTAATTGTTGATTCCGATCAAATTTTGCAAGTGATAAATAATGTACTTCTCAATGCAATACAATCGATGCCGAAGGGTGGAATTATCACGATAACACTTGAAAATACGACAATCCCACAGGGAGATAAAAGGTCGATAAATGAAGGATATTACAATAAAATCTCAATAATTGATCAGGGGACCGGAATTAGTCCCGAGAATATGCAAAAAATTTACGATCCTTTTTTTACGACAAAAAATCAGGGAAGTGGTTTAGGTCTTTCAATATCTCATACCATTGTAAAAAAACACAACGGATACATTCACGCCCATTCAATTCCCCAAAAAGGCTCCACCTTTGATATCTATTTACCAGCAGTCCCCTCAATCATTATAAAAGATACTCCGGGAAAAAAAGAAGAACCCATGCTTTCCGGAAATGAGAAAATACTTATTATGGATGATAATGAAATGGTAAGCCAGGGTTTGGCACTTGGATTAAATAGAATGGGTTATGAGGTCGTAATTTCTAAAGAAGGAAGTGAAACGATAACCATCTACAAGCAAGCGATGAAGGATAACAAGCCTTTCTCCCTGGTTATATTAGATCTCACTATAGCCGGAGGTTTGGGAGGAAAAGATACCATGGCTCTATTGAAAAAATTTGATCCTGATATTAAAGCCATTGTTTCCAGCGGTTATTCTCATGATCCCATTCTTTCGCAATTCAGTGAGTACGGGTTTTCAGATAAACTTGTTAAACCATATGGCATTAAAGATATATGTTTAAAGATCCGGTCCCTGTGTGATAATCAATAAAATAATTTTGTCCCTGTGAAACGAAGCACGTGCAGAGCTCATGATGAGTGTTTTGACCGTCATATTTTAAATCCCTCTTTAAAATACGCGACACCATTTCTGAATATATCCAATCCATGCGCATAGGTTATCCTTTCCCTCTGCCACCGGGGATGATTTTCAGGGAAAATAAAAGCCTCGGGATGAGGCATGAGCCCAAAAACCCGGCCGGTTTTATCACAAATTCCGGCGATATCATGCATTGATCCGTTAGGATTATCCGGATACTGAACATCTCCCCCGCTTTTTGACACATACATCACGGCATGAAGATTATTTTCAATAATCTTCCGTTCCACAAGATTATCGGAAATCACAAACTTCCCTTCACCATGCCGGACAGGGACATCCATCTCTATAAGTCCTTTTGTCCAGATACACGGGGAAAGGGGATTCACCCGGAGCTTCACCCACCTGTCTTCAAATTTACCCGAATCATTATGAATGAGAGCAACCTCCTGGGTCCAATCTCCCACAAGATTCGGCAGAATCCCCATTTTCACCAGGACCTGAAATCCATTACAAATACCAATCACACTTTTCCCGGCTGCAATAAATTTATCCATGGCATTTTTTAATTTTTTCTTAAAAAGCCCTCCGAAAACCGTGCCCGAGCCAAGATGATCCCCAAAGGAAAATCCACCGGGAAAACCGACGATATGAAATAAATCAAGTAAAGCAGGAATTTCAATAATATCATTTATATGAATTTTTTGTACATCCGAACCTGCGAGCTCAAATGCTTTTTTTAATTCATCATCCGCATTTATCCCATACCCGGTGACAATGCATGTTTTCACCATACTCTTTACCTCCTGCTCTCGCTTCATAAACTTTCAATATTATTCAATAGGTGTTTTCCACGCATTTATTATCACATCAAGATCGGTTTTTATCAAACTATTCCCATTTCTTGATATACTTATCTTTTTTTCTTCCAGAACCTCACCTATCACAGCACAGGGAATATCTTCCATAACCGTAAAAAAATCATCTTCATGTTCTTTCGAGACAGTGACAACAAACCGGGAAGGCGTCTCACAGAAAAGAAGACGGGAATCTTCCATTGTTGCGGTATTTATACCGGGGACATTCTCCAGACAGACACACATACCGAGACGTCCCGCAATAGCCGATTCACACAAAGTGACCAGGAGGCCCCCTTCGGAAATATCATGACATGACGAGATAAAACCTTTATTGTTTGCTTTGTAAACAGCGTTATAGAGTGCAAGAGCTCCTGAAGGATCCACTTCCGGGCAATTACCAAGCTCCTGATTTATCAGCTGTTCATACCGGGTGCCGCCCAATTCACCGCGAGTAGTTCCGAGGATGATAATTGAATCTCCGGGCTTTTTAAAATCGGGAGTGAGTGCTTTCTTAATGTCGGGAATTATTCCCATGAGTGATATAAGAAGTGTGGGGCGTATTGATATTTTTTGTCCTCCCACGAGGGCGTCATTTTTCATGGAATCTTTGCCGGATATCAAAGGTATTGCATAACTCATGCATGCATCATGGAGTCCCTTACACGCACGGACAAGTTGAGCAAGCTTATAGGGTCCGTCGGGATTCGATTCCGATTCAAGAGGATCGGGCCAGCAAAAATTATCCAGGGCGGCAACTTCTTCCGGATTTCCCCCGAGAGCGATATGAGCACGGAAAGCTTCATCTACCGCGCACATGGCCATATGATACGTATCCACATCTCCGTAACGCGGACACACGCCATGAGTGACGGTGATACCGCGGTCCGAATCATAACGGGGTTTAATAACCGCCCCGTCGGAATGACCGTCTTCTTTTTCGCCTACAAAGGGTTTTACCACCGAACCGGCCTGGACCTCATGATCATATTGCCGCACAAGATTTTCTTTGGAAGCAATATTCGGATCTTTTAGTACATTAAGAAGATCAGATAAGAGATCCCGTTTTTCCGGCTTAAGAGGTTGATCTCTCCGGGGGGGATGCCACTCTGCCCTGGCTTTCATTCCCGGAAGACCATCATGAAGAAAAGCAAGATCAATGAGCCCGACATAATCACCGTCATAGAGTATTTCAATGAAACCGGAACTCGTGAACTCCCCGATAATTGTCGCCTCCACATCCCGCCGCAGGGAAAGAGAAAGGAACTCCGCGATATTCTCCGGCGGTACGGCAAGACTCATACGTTCCTGAGATTCGGAAACGAGTATTTCCCAGGGAGAGAGTCCCTGGTATTTCAAAGGACATTCATCCAGAACAATCCTGATTCCGTTGCAGATTGTTGCCATCTCCCCTAAAGAAGACGAAAGCCCTCCCGCACCATTATCCGTTATTCCGCGAAACAACCCTTTGTCCCGTGCCTCAAGAATAAAATCGAGCATCTTTTTTTGAGTGATAGGGTCCCCGATCTGTACGGCGGAAGTCGGCGATTCTTCATCCAAAGCCTGGGAAGAAAAGGTTGCACCATGAATCCCGTCTTTCCCGATCCGTCCCCCTGTCATGACAACGATGTCCCCCGGCTCAATTTCTTTTACCCAGGATTTTCTTCCGAGAACCTCCACCGGCAATATACCGCCGGTGCCGCAGTAGACGAGGGGTTTGCCCCTGTAAGAATCATCAAAAATAAATCCACCCGCGACAACGGGGATGCCTGATTGGTTTCCACCGTCGATTATTCCTTTATGAACGCCGGCCATCACCTGGAGCGGATGAAGTATCCCCCCGGGTATTTTTTCTTTTGGTGTATCCGGATATCCGAAACAAAGAAAATTAGTATTAAAAATAGGCTTGGCAGCGATTCCTGTCCCGATAATATCCCTGTTTACACCGACAATACCGGTTATTGCTCCACCATACGGATCCAATGCAGATGGAGAATTATGTGTTTCAACTTTGAAACAGAGAAGAGTTTTTTCATCAAACTGAATAACTCCCGAATTATCATGAAACACAGACCTTAAATATGTCCGCTTCTGCCGTAATTTCTCTGTTGTATGACGAATATACGTATTAAAAAGTGAAGTAATAATCTCTGTTTTTTCCGAATCTGTATATGTAATTTCAGCGTTAAATATTTTATGCTTACAATGTTCGGACCAGGTTTGAGCCATCATTTCAATTTCTACATCCGTGACACCGGGGGGAAGTCCCTTTTCTTTACGCAAACGAAGAACCTCCTCTCTTTGAAAATAAGCCTTAATAGATTCAAGCTCTTCCACAGAGAGGGCTAAGAGTCTTGATTTAGAGAGTGCCTTTAACTCATCCTCGCCCATCTGTACAATATTAAATGATTCCACAGTGACAGGACTTGGCTGCACAGCATGGGGATACAAACCGGGCATCTTCTGTCCCTGGTCCCATTGATCACGTTCGATGAGTATGCCGGATTGAATAAGGGGATTATGAAGAGCAAGGAGAAGCTTTTCCTCCTCCTCCCCGGATAAAGAAGGTAAAGTAAAAAGATACTTCTGTGCGGCCTGAACAATAACATCCGGACCGATGGAATGATTACAATAATTCTTAAGTGCATCCCGGGCGGTGAGGGCTATAGGATCAGTTACACCGGGTTTATATGTGATCTCTACCATAATATTCCAATCCGCGAGGAGATCCGTTCCTCCGGCGCAATGGTCCACAAGGATATCTTGTGCCACGGAATCAGAAAACACTTCTTTCATATTATTCTCAGTTAATTTATCTAATCCCCGGATAAGAAAGACATCTATAATTCTTAATTTCACGGCATCGACACTTTCGGGATTAAAAAGGTGTTTTTTCAGAAAATTAACAAGTCTTAAGGCTCTGCCGTCTGAATATTGTGGTTTATAAAATACTTCTACTCTCATTATGAGAATATATATTATAGAAGATTTACTCCCATTGCAACCCTCCCCTCCTTTTTATCAATTGATTTCTCTAAATTAATAAATCTCTGTTTTCCGGATTCCAAATATGTAAGAAATTTCTTTTTATCAATTTCCTGAAACTGATATGCTATTATTC
>JAFGRV010000027.1 GCA_016934975.1 Spirochaetales bacterium
CCGGATAGTTTTTTTATTCGGGGGTTTTTTCAGGGGAATACCAGTCCCGATGCAGGGGGAAAGGTCGTTTCTCCGGTTATGTCCCCGGCTCCACTATAAGCTTTTTCATGATATGATAAAAAAGCAGGGTTTTCACCCCAAATCGTCACTTCGGCCGGAAACCCAACTCTCTTATCATAACAACCTATCATTTAATGAAGTGCCTTCTCCGACACAAAAGGAGACGGCACTTCATTCTATAAATAGGGATTACGGGATAGTGATATCCCCATCGGTTGTAGTCAACGAAATAGACCAATAATTTAACATCCCATTGTAACTGCTGTACTTGTCGTACCTTCGTTGTCTGTTACCACAAAGCTGATGGGATAGTAAAAAAGTTTTCCCCGGGGAAAGGCTTCCAAAAATAAGTGCAGAGGTGAAGGTTATATTGGAGAATGGTGATAATCTACATTATACAGATTCTTTGACAGTCCATTCTTCCAGCCCTTCAGGGGACCAACTCTAGTTTGGTTTATTTGTGGTACCAATATATCTGAATTCACAGGATTGGGCGCTGGATAGAGTACAGGGTCTTTTCATCTTCATCACATAATATTCCAGGCAGCCCAATAGCCTAAGCACATATAGGGCATCAATGCTTCCATGCCGTGGTCTTTGAACATTTCAACCCAGCCGCATTGAGTGAATTTCAAACCATAATGGAACTCTTTTTTGATACAAGGGATAAATTCTGCAGACCAACTAAAGGAAAAGGGATTTTCTTGAGACCATTTACACATTTTTTTAAAATAATTTTGTTTAAGAGTCGAAAGATAGTATCTTCCATAGATTTTTCCAAGGAATTTGGGGATAGCTCTGATTTGAAATAATACGAAATTATGGAAAAATTCACCGATAACACGGGTCTTTATTCCTTTTTGGAGTAATTCTTTTAATAAGGGAATAACAATGGCTCCTAAAATTAAAGTAGGAGTCATGCTGTTTTGATCTCCGCCTATATAAGGTATCCGGGGCAGCGCTTTTTCAAAGTTTTCTCTGCATCTAACTATGGCCATAAAACAGCCCCTTGTTGTTATCTGAACGTGATATTTTAGAGTTTTTATGTTAGCTTTCTGAGGCTTTCCAAATCACAGCATTAGGGATGTTTATGTCAACTTTTTTAATTGTGTGGACTTTCACAGCAATCTGCCTTGTTTTCATTCAAGATTATATTTTTTACCCCGGAAAGTACAGGACTGTTTTACAGACCTGTACTTTTGGCATTCTCAATTACAAGGCTTAATTTTAGGTATGCGAATAGCGTTCCTAAAATTTGTGGTTATTGTGACTTACAACGGTGATTTGAGAAAGTAGCGTTTTATGGTCGGCATAAGTGCCTTTTTTTGACCAATAATTGAAAGTCTATGCTGTAAGTCCCGGATATTCCCCGGCTTTCTTCAAGGTGCGCGCGTGCCTAACTGCAAATTGATTGTAAAACTTTTTAACCATTTTTCGGCAGCTGCTGCCGATTTGCCCAAAGTTAATGTGCCAGGTTGATAAGCGGTGATTTATATTGTTAGTTACACTTTTTACCTGGCGATGATTCCAGATAGATTAATTGGTATGGAAAAAGGGAAAAGAGCGTTTGAAAAGCCCTGGATTTTTGTTGACCAATGGCATGTTTTATTGAGTAGATTTCCGGTTAGACAACGTGCTGGATCAAAAACCGCCTATTCTTTATTCTGCCTATGCTAAGCCCTTACCCAAAGTGTACTTTACCACCATCCACATTTGTTCAGATTCAGTCTTCCATTCTCCGGGTATCCTTATTTGCCACTTATCAATAGCAATTCCACCAACATCGAATGTAAATGACCTTAAACCTCCTATAGCAATGCCGGGTGTAAAGTCAGTGTTCTGCCCATCATCAACCCAGGCAGGCATATTATCATTTGTTTCAGTGGAAGTCAAAATCATGATTTCCGATGCATTCATCTTATTCTCTTGCTGAAAGTTTTTAGTAAAAACCGGGAAATACTCATTTAACTTATCAAGTGTAAACGGCCTGGCAGCTTCTGTCTGTGAAGATTGATTCAGTTTTACCCATTCGGAGGGAAAATCGTTCTTAAGATCGAAAAGAGCGAACAAGCCTTCATCCCGGCTGAGTTCTTCAGCACTTTTAAGATAAACGAGTAATGATTTATTTGCAACCGTTTTTAATTTCTCACCACCTTCAAGAGATGTGTAGCGAAGATGAAGAATAACATCGGTAATCGTATTATAATCAAACTGCTTGAATTCCTGCGGTAATTCTATCCTCCATTTGCTGATTACACCTGCCCCTTCAAAGGGCATGTAACGTTCATCCCGGAAATTGAGTTCAAAGACACCGCTGTCGTTCTGCCCGCTACTCACAGCAATCGAGGTAATCGGAATATTAAGCGTAGAAAAACGGTCATCGACCTCAGCGGTTTTTTCAGAGTACCCTCTGCCGACTAATGGATCGATTCTGTATTTATGACCAAGCAAGCGCAGTGTACAATTGACACTTGTATACGGCCCGACAACACAAGGGATCGAGAGTGCTGCTGATTTTATCCGGCGCATGTAGTGTCCGGGAAAATCCATATCAAAGAGCACTTCAGGTAATGCAAATTCGCATATTCCATTTTCCCGTAATTCGAAAAGTGCAAGGGGATTAATCTGCCGCAATGAAACATGTTTTGTAATCTCATAATCATACCCGCGTTTTTCCTGGTAAGCCGCCTCAAGCTGCTTGATCCCCAGGTACAACCGTTCACCGGCATGCAATCCGTCCCGGGCAGCATCCCAGTAGCCGAACTGGATAAAGTTCGAGGTTGAAAGACCTCTTTCAAAGCAGAAAGCCTTTTCCGCTTTCTTTGCCAGATCGAAGGCGATGGTGTACACCTGGCGGTAGAGGGTTTTTATGGATTTAATCATCCATGAATACAGCTGTTCGTTTGTGTATTTGGTTTTCAGGAATTCCTCCACCTCTTTGGCATTATCGATCATGGCCTGCTGATTGTTGATTTCTTTATTTGCCAGTTGCATACGTATATTCTGGCTTGCGATCTGCTTGTCGATCTGTTTGATTTCGTATCCGGCAAGATTGGCCTGGAATACTCTGTCCTGTAATTGGCGAAGATAACCTGCTTTGCGGGCTGCGTGGGAAGATTCGAAGGATGAATATCCAGATTTCAGTTGTAATCCTTTACCTACTGCCTGTACAGAACCAGCTAAAGAAGTGCCTCCAAATACAAAACCTCCTCCTACACCCCATAATTTAACATCCATACTAAAATTAGGGATCACATGTAGAATTCCAGCCAGGGCTTCACAAATTCCTGCGGCTAAGTTATAATTCGCCGCTTCTTTTGCTTTATCAAGTTCTTGTTTCTCTAAATTAATCAACTTCAAACCACTTTCATCCACTGGAGTTTCAAGCTGATTGGGAAGTTCGGTAAAATCTGCATCTTCGCCTGGCACTTTGTTTGTGTCTTCTCCAATCAGTTTTATATAGTGTTTGAGCCGGTATTCAGGTGATTTCCGGTTCTGTTTGAGTCCTTCAAGTGCTTGATTTGCTTCATCGAGCTGGAGTTTTTTAATCTCCATCACGAGGTTATTCATAGTACATTCGTGCCGTGTTCTCATCACCGAGAGTGCCTCGGCATCTTTTTTCTCAAGTGCGGAAAGCAGGGCATTCCCCATGGACTTGAGTTCATTACAGAGTTCGAGTGCTTTCTGGATCAGGTAATTGAACCGGTAATTGGGCATGGGTGCGTTCAAATCGTTCAATACGCTTGAAATGCTTACTCCTTGCGCTGCTGCCTGCACTAAAAGTGCGGGATCGATCGGCGGGTCCCAGAGTGCCGGGATACTGAATACCCCTTCTATGGTTTGGCAATGCCTGATTTTAAAAAGCCGGTCTTCGATTATAGACCAGTAATTGAGCAACTTTGGATTGTTCGGAATACAGAAATAGAGACTGCTTGAAAAACCGAATATATTGGCAAATCCAATCACATTATTATCTTTGCCAACCGGTACCGGTATTTGATTGCTGTAGAGTGCAATCACTTCCATTTCCACCATCGCATTCCCGGAAGCATCCCATTTATCAAGTAAGGACATATAGGTCCGCGGTTTTATTTTCCCCCTCCTGGGTATGATCTGCGGTTTTGGACCGAGGATGTGGGAGGCGAGGATATACAATTGTGTTGCCTGGTTAATTGTTTCAATTGTATACTGTCTGAATAAGGAGTCTGCCCAGTCGATGAGGTTGTCCAGGTATTTCATGACCACCCATTTCATGTAGGCAGAAGGTCTTTTACGGGCGATCACATGCGGCATAAAAGGTTTATCCCGCCATTCGTTTATCTGGCCATCAGATACCGGATTTTCCGTATCCGGCTCATTCGGTTTTAAACTGTAAAAGAGTTTTTCCAGGTAATCCTCTGCGTCTGTTTCTTTGAATGGATAAAACTGCCAAAATCGCTTTGCATCCGTCCCCTCGGCATGGGGATTGAACACATAATGAAACCATTTCATCGCTTCTTCATACTGCTGAGATTTGCTGAGCTTGTCTGCAATAAGAGCGGGGGTGTGGAAGAAGAGTTCCCAGTTGTAGATGGCGTAGGGGGTTCGGAGTTCGTTGTAGGGGGAGTTGTTGATTTGTCCGAAAGGTTCGTCTGGAAAATTTTCAATGTTCAAATTATAGGAAAAAAGCTTATCCAATTTACTATTATTAACTTTGTTCATTAATATAGCGATAAAGGGATGGTAGAAGCGAAAGGTTATATTTTTATCGTTTTGAATGTCTATTATGTTGGTATTTTCGGAATATTCAGATTCACGGATAAGATAATCAGTTTCAGATCCTTTCGATTGTAAGGAGTTTAATAAAAAAAAGTTAAGATTTCGTAATTGTGAAATAACTTTCTTATCTTTGTCAGGTAATTTCTTAAATTCTTCAATATTCTGGATATTATCAAATGGGATTAAGTTTTTTTCTTCGGGGTTTTGGAATATTTTAACCAGAATTTTCGAATCCTGTATGGAAAGCATTGATTTCGGAATTCCAATATCAATAGAAGGTGGTATTATTCCCATAACGTTGGGACTAAATTTCCTGTAATGAAAATCATCGGGAATATCACTCGTATCAATATCATCTTCTGTTTTATAAATTTGTTGGTCAGATTTTACGGATAAATAATTATTTCGAAAAACAAACTCTCCTGCATATTTTTTATCCTGTTTATTTATTTTCATCCAGATAGATTCATAAACAATAATCGATATGTGCTCAAATTCTTTAACAATTTGAACAAAAAAGTATTTATTTACTTTACCTAAAGACTCTGTATAAACCGCATCCTTTGAAATCTGTTTCTGTGTCCACTTCCCATTCCTGTATTCACTCCATGCCATCTTGATTTCCCAGATTTCACTTGGTTTTTCTACTGTTATCGTATCATTTTCTTGTTTTGTATTGATAGTATTAGAAACAGGTTCTGTTTTCTTCATAAACTGGGGGAAGAAAATTAACCTCCTGTTATTCCACACCACAGGGATCAGATAACAGCCGTTACCGGTTATCTTTCCTTTACTATCTTCTACATCATAACTCGGAATATCCACCTGCACTTTTTCCCAGGGGTACCAGTCTCCACCCGTAATATTGTCTTCTTTATCACGTTCATACTCGTAATATCTATAATAGAAGAAATACGGGGCGTTCCGTGTCCTTGAAAAAACATGAATTCTGTTGTGTTCGTTCCCGCATTCCCCTTCCCTTTCGACAAAGAGTCCGACCACTTGCATGTTCGCCACTTCATCAACCTTATACAGATATGTCTTTAGCGCATCTTTTACATTCTCACTATTCAAGTCTTTCTGGAGCAGTTCGGATTCCAGTTCCTTGAAAAACGGACTCTTATCATCACGGAGTTCAGATTCGATCCAGTTTTCAGGGTAAAGAAATACCTTACGGTTTGCTTCCCACACCCGGTGGCGCTGCATCCATTCCCACCTGTCACGGTCCAGGACATCATTAGGAACGCCTTTATCCGCTTCCAATCCGAGCAGACAGCGTTGAACAAAAAGCTGTACCGAAGAGATCGCCTGCTTAAGCCGGGAGGTTTCCATAACCGCTTCCATTTGCACATCGATAAGGAAAAATTCAAACAGGCTGTCCGCATCAATGACACCCCACTCGATCAAAGGCTGCTGTACAAGTAAATAATCGATCAACGCATTCCTCTGGTTGGTGCGCAGCCGGTCATTCAAAGGTTTTACTACCTGTTCCCAGTCTGTCTGTTTATACCGGGCCTTGATTGTATTCTTTATATTTTCCGCAACCTCGAGGCATTTCCTGAATCCGGATTCGGGTTTTGCCCATTCGAATAACAGGTTTATATCGATATTGATTTTACCCGCTATATAGATCGCCTTTTGAAGTTTAAGCAGACTTTTTTCGTTTGTAAAATCGGATGGGGTATTGATATTAAAATGCGTGGGAGGGATCAGTTTTTCAATCGTTTCTTTTTCCCAGTTTGTCAGTTTGGATATTTTATCGATCAATCCGCTAATATCCTGCTCGTTGCCCGCCCATGTATCCTGTGCTTTGCCTGCCCAGGTAAAAAATTCAATAAGGTTTGTATCTGTAGCAGGCAAAGAGTTCCGCAGCAGGGTAAAATCAAGCAGCCGCTTCCACCACACAAACTTGAATTCGTATGCATTAAAATCGACCTGATCAAAATCATCCTTATGCTTCTGCAGATAAATGATTTCATCTGCTTTTAGTTTGAAGCCGTTTCCAAGCAGGGAAATTTTTAAGAGTTTTTTATATGCTTTTTCAATGTCTCCATCTGATAAATCCGGAATTATAAAAGAGGAAGGTATGGATGATTCTTCCGTAGTTGCAGTTTTCCAGAAAAGCTCGCTCAAATTTGGAGATAAACCTTTTATTTCCAACTGGTATGGTTTCCCCGCCTTTAATGGTATCAACGCACTCAGCCAGTAGATATCGAAATCTTCATCATCATTCTTTGTAAATTGGTCCTTCAATTCCACTCCATCGAGTTTGAAAAATTCCGGCCCGACATCTTTTTTAATAATAAAGGCATAATCTCCTTCAGCTGCCGGAAACAAATAACCTTTCCATAGCGACGGATTTTCCGGGGGACGATCCATGACTGAACCGAATATTTCAAGTAAACTTTTATCTGAAGCATCATCAAAAAGGATATCGGAAATAAGGACATCGGTAACTTCACGTTCAAGACCAAGCTGAGTTGAAAAGGTATCGACTATGAACCGTTTTTTGATAGTATTCCTCAAATAGGGAAGAAATTGAGCAAGGAAATAAGCTCGTTTTTCTAAAGCTGTATTAGCCGGATTTTGTTCATCTCCCGGAATAATGACATCGCCCTTTAAAAGGATTTTCCGGGCATTATCCTCTTCCCCTGGAGCCGGCTTGGGCATAATATGGCTAATAAACTGAGCATAAAATGTTGATACTTTTTTTGTTATTTTATCCAATGCTTTCGACCAGTCGGCATGAGCGAATAATGCTTTTGCAGCAGCGGTTTCGCTATCCGTTAAAATTCCGGTAACCTGAATCGCCCCGTTTATAAAGTCGTATTTCAGTTTCCTTTTCAGCCCGGCTTCCGAAGAGATTTTCTCTTCGAATTCCTCAACACTGTTCACAAGTTTGTCCGGGGCTTTCGCCGGATAAACGGTGGTGCCTTCAAGCAGGCCGGCGATTTTTTCTATAAGTTCCCGGGAATAGATAAGAGATAGTTTTGATTGTAAAAGCTCTGAAGTTGCTTCCCTCTCCTCAACAACATCGGGATGATCGTTTTTAATAGCAGAGAGGCCGTCAAAGAGTGTTTTTACAAGTTGAAGCATGGCCTTCTTGTCCGGCATCAAAGGTTTTTTCTCATCGTCTTTATCGTTTAAAATAAAATTTAAAAGCCGGATGTCGAATCCTGCGTTTTCCATTTTTTCCCATAGTTTAAAGAATTCCAGGGTTTCATTTGCCGATTTGAAAATCTCTCCGAATATATCGAAAATAGCTTCAAGATTAATCGCTTTTACATGAATGAGTTTTAAAAGCAGGTTGCACCTGTAGATGGTTGAGATATTGCCAAGTGTCAATGACGATTCAGAAAGGTTTTTAAAACGCATAATTTCTTCCAGCTCTTCTGCTTTCAGATTAAAAGCAGCCATGAGTACGGTTTTATGATCCTTGATGAAGGCAGGTTTTGCAAGGTAATTTCCATTCTTATCTGCTTCGAATACCTTATCCAGGCTTTTAAGATTGTGTGTTAGAAAAAGACGCCGGTAAAGGCTTTTCTCTCCCTGTGTCGAAATATCTGTCCAGAAAGTGAGGAGTTTTATCAACTCAAGCCCGGTTTTTTCAAGAAGCATTTTTATGGCTGCAAGCTGTCGGAGAAATTCCGGAGTAATGTCATATATGCTTTTCTTAGTGGAAGCTGCATGACATCCGCTATCAGAGGTATCGTCAGTACATTCGCAATCCTCATCGAATGTGGGAAAGCAGTCCTCCTCCCCGGGTAACTCTTCATCCGCTTCGTCACTCACCTTGCCGGCCAGTCCTGTTATCGCCTTATCCACTTCATCGATTGACCACCCCATTTTTCTCCATAAGCGGATGAAGCGGAGGATTCTGTCATACTCTTCGGATGTCAGATCGCTATTATCAAGATGTTTGAGCCGGATTTTTTTAAGGTCGTAGGACTCGCTGGTCTGAATGTAAGAAATTTGTTGATACTGAGTATCAAACAATTGGCTCTGTTTTATGTACCCCATATTATTGTTATCATCATTTCTGATTAGAAAAAAGGCACCTCCTTTGAAATCTGCGAGTCCTGTTATTTTATTATATACTTTGCCAGAAGAAGAAATATACGCTATGTTTTTTCCAGTAGGATCGAATATTTGGTTATCTTTTCTAAGATAACCAACGAGATTATAATCTTCCGGCTTGATAATTTGCAATGATCCTATGGATTCAAGAACAATCACTTTCCCCACTTTTTCAAAACAGCAATACACCCATTTTTCAAGATCCTTTATTTCAGCACAGGGATCTAACTTTTCTTTCACTTTGCATGGATCAGGATGAAGCAGTTCATCGATATATGGTATGAGAGGTTGTGCTTTTTTAAGAAATTCAATAAGCTTTCCATAGCGCACTGCTTTATCACTGCTGTTATAATTCACAAGGGATTGCATAAAACGGTAACTAAAGCGGAGGTTTTCGAAAATGGTTAATGCTTTCCCTTTAGGATAATTCGGATTGATAAATTGAGTTCTTAGCAGATCAACTAAATCCGTGTACAGTACACCTGTACGTTTCAGGAATTGATCTTTTACAAAGGTAAGCCCTATATGTCCGTTCCGCATATCTTCATTCGAATCGAGCATTGCAGCTTCATTATCATAACCATAGTACTTATAAACTGGCACAAGTCCGATCTTCTGATTGTATTCCTCTTCCGTAAAAGTTTTATTGCACTTTAAATCAAAATATCTTTTTTTCCAGTATGCCTGCTTCGAAAGAATGATATATTCCGCCTGGAATATACCGAGGTATTCGGCATCAAGCGCCCTGCTGATTGCTTCTTCATGCAGACCGGCAAGTTCAATGATTTTATCTTCCGTTAAAACGTGGGCCGCATCCGATTCGGGAGCTGCATCCTCTCCCACACAAGACTCTCCGGGGATTTCTTCATCCCCGGCAGGTAATGACAGCCCGGTTTTAAAACATTTCATCAATTCATATCTGCTTGAATTCAAAAATTTCAGGAATATACGCTGTGCATCGAGCGGCTGGTGATAAGGAAGAGTAAAGGGGTATACGGCCTGCTTTAAGAGGCAATAGGCCTTATAATTGATATTTTGCGGCTGGGCCATCAATTCACCGGACAGTGCATGTGCATCTGTCTGATCCATGATATCATCCGTTATATTAAAAGCCTCTATAATGGCTTGTTTGGGATCATTGCTGTTTTGTTTATATTCATTTATATGCACAACAAAGCTTTCCATTACTTCGTTTACAAGATCGATGTAAGGGAGCACGATGTTTGCATTCTTACAGGTTAATTCCAGACAACCAAGATCCGGTCTGCGCCTGAAAAGCATTTCCAGAGCAGTACCGGTAATATCTTTCGGGTCATCTTTAATAGCCTGATCTCCATCAGCGTCAGGATCAAGATTGTTATTTCGCAGGAATTGCAGGAGTTCGACAAAATAGGCAGCAGGGCTGTAAACGGAATTACATTCGTCGCATTCACACAGGTCAACGCTTCCGAAGAGTGTTTCCCAGTTGAGTTGTACTTGTTCTTCCTCTCCATCAGCATCAACTCCGTAGTTTATCATGCGGAACTGCTCATCATATTGGGACTGCATTATTTCCATACGGTCTTTAGGGGTCTTTTTGCCATCGATGAACTGAACACCAGTTCCTGTCACCGCCTCTCGTATTCCCATCAATGCATTCTCGATGCGTAGTCTGTTCATGACGGCATTGGCATATATCTGTTTTGCCACTGCTTCGCCCACTTCTTTTTCCTTACCCATTCGTTTGATAAAAACTTTTTCCGGTATCTCTGTAATGTGATAAGATGATGTGAGATTGTGGTTTATAAGGACAGGGATGGCTTCGGGCCGCGGGCAGATCTGCAGGCGCTGTATTTTCTTCAGCAGATCGATTACACCCGAATGGTGTTCTTTTTCAATCCCTTTGAATGCGTCTTTCTGTTTTATCGCAGGATAAACCGGATTAAGCCGGAAATTAAAATCAGGCTTATTATTAAGAAACGTAAGCACACCCTGGCGAATGTTTGTGTCTTTTACCGGCAGTTCATTTGCATCTATCATGCGTCTGATAACCGGAGAAGATTCTCTGTAATAGAGATGGTTTTTAATGTGTTCCGCATAATTATTCTGCTTTTCTGCGGGGGTGTTTCCGGGGATTGAAGCGGGAATATTATCCGGGTTAATGAAGGTTTTAAGTGTTTCAGAAGTATGTTTAAAGGCAAGCTCGCGAAGATTGCGCTGGGTTGTGTCAGCAGCGAGTTTTATGGCCAATTCTTCGTTATCTTGAGTAATCACGGCAAGGGAATGGGTGAATTGAACTTCTTTGAAGACTGATTCATCTTTTTTTAATTCCGTTATTGTATC
Organism: Spirochaetales bacterium; assembly: GCA_016934975.1. Taxonomy (GTDB): domain Bacteria; phylum Spirochaetota; class Spirochaetia; order SZUA-6; family JAFGRV01; genus JAFGRV01. Next base: position 11,218 of record JAFGRV010000027.1, read on the forward strand.
TGCCCATTTTCCTTTTGTCATTTTAAAAGTGTCTTCGAGTTTTTTATTTGTGTCATTATTGTTGATAATGGCTTTTATCACCTTTAAACGATGTTCACTTTTGCTTAGCCTTTTTTTAGCGGTATTTTGATCTGAAGCATCCTTTTCTTTTGTCATGATTATTCTCCTTTTATAATCCTGATATCATCAAGGGAATCTGTCCCTCTCTATTTATCTGATTTACACGGTTTGTGCACTGGCAATAAAACTCGACTGCAGTAGTTTGAGTTGTGCAAGCGCTTCCACAATGTTGCAGCGTGTCGCCTGCAATTCCAGGCGTGCGGCTTTTATTTCGGCGTTTGCTTCATTTATTTTATCAGCATCGATAAGGCTAAGGATTTTCTGTGATTCGTCTTTCAGGTATTGTGTCACCGATGCAATACCATGGATCATGTCATAATCTGCAGTATTCATATTCTCAAAAATAGATCTGAATTCATCTGCTTCGACAGGATCGAGTACTCTGTTGCCCCAGCGATTCAAATACTTTTCATAGATATTGCCGATCTTATGGCAATGACCGCGGGCTTCATATCCTTTAAGTGCAGCATACCCGCTTTCAAAAGAGAGTAAAACAGAACGGCACTCTAAGAAATTACTTTTCTCGGGTAGGAAAATTATTTCAAGAAAACGTATGGTTTCCTTTTCCACAAAGTCCAGAATTTTACTCAACTCATTCAGCACATCGGCAAGTTTTTCGGACGCTTCATCCGGATTATTGAGCAATTTGTCTTTTACCCGGCCAAGAAGACTATCAAGACTGTCTACAGTGGTTTTAATAGCATTTACATCAAATGTCATAATGGTCTCTCCTTCTTTAATTGTTTTTATCCGGTTTTCCGGTTTGTTTTCCTTCGATTCCGATTTTTTCTGATGCAGGCTGTTTATAACAGCTGTCTGATTTTCATATTTCCTGTCATTTCAATAAGCACGGTCAGCAGTTCCCTCAACTCCTGCGGCCTGTCCGGAAGCGGGACTGTGTCAATAGCGACACTCCCCCCGGATTCTTTTACACTGCCTTTTGTTACTCCCGGTTTTTCCGGTTCCGGCCATGTTCCGATTGCGACAAGGTCGTTAAGCAGTGTTGGTAATGTCTCGTCTCCATAAAGTTCGATAATCCGGCTGATTATATCCCGGGGAGAAAGCAGACTTGCCCTGTATAACGCGCCGTGAAGCATTCCGGATATGGCGACCTCTTTCCCTAAATAGCCGGATAAATCCAGCGGGATGGGTGATACGGCTTCCTCCATTCCATTTTTATAGCAGGTGATTTCTTTGCCATCGGATTTGATGGTGTTTTTTCCGGTCACTTTACCGGTAATGGTTGTTAGGTTCATTGGTTTTCTCCTTTCTGGATTTATAAAAGCATTGCGATCACCATCTTTAAAATACTCCTGTGATTCTTTATTACTTTAAAAAAGTCCGCCAATACCAATCTTCAAGTTTTTGCTCAGGATCCAACACATCTTTAGCGACACCCGCAATATCGCTTGCTAAACTAGCCACATCGGCTACTTGAGCGACAATAGGAATTTCAGACGCACCGGCTGCTTCAACAAATGCAGCAGCATAATTCCCACTAGCAGCCTCTTTTGCTGCAAATCCAGCTCCAACACCAATTCCCACGAAGGGAATAATCTTTGCCCCCTTTTTTACAAGTACTTCCCCAACACCTTTGAAGAGTTTTGCGAGTTTACCAGGTGCCTCTTTGGTAGCTTTATCTACTACTACATTTACTTGAGGTGAGCGTGGAGATACTCCATCTGCTGGCAAGGAAGGTGTAGGTGTTTTGGGTTTTTCAAAGTCAATAGATAATTGCTCTGGTGGTGATAATGGAGTTTTAATTGTTGTTTCTGGCATGGTTGCAGGTTTTGACATCGAAGGGGTTGATGGTCGCTGTGTTCTTCTACTTACCTCATCGGGGTCCTCCAGCGACAATCTCTTAATAGGTTCTGGTAAGATTGTAGGCTTAGGATTTGGGATTGGCGCACCTACATGTTTTCTATTAGACCTTGTATATTGTCCTTTTTGGGCAGCATTTCGACGGTCTTTAGCTTCTTGTAGCGATTGTTCTCTATTTGCTAGTTTATGTTGAGGACCAACTCTTTGTGTTTGTCCAGGGGGAGTAGACCATTGAGGAGTATTAGGGTGATGCCCTACCTCATAATCATCAGGATTTTCTCCCCAAAGTATTGCAATGTTTTTTTTAAATTTTTGAATCATTTTTTCTTGTGAGTAGCCAGCAATAGTGGCTTTAGTCTCAATTATAAACTGTTCTATGAGGTGCAATTGGATTGGCGGTTTCTCACCACTCTTTCCATTTGGATCAATTATCCTTACTGGATTCCCCCTCACGAACCAATACAAATTCCCCCCATCCACCAATCCCGCCGGATCGCACGCCGTCCACCTTCCCAGCCAACTCGCATAATACCGCGCCCCGTAGTAATCCAGTCCGCTCTCCTCGTCCCGCTCCTTGCCTGTATACCGGTACCGCTTCGCCGGCACCTTACGCCCGCTTGCTACACTCTGAAAGGACGTATTCCCATACGGGAAATACTCTTCATAGGAAATAATCCTGGCGTCCTCATCCAGTTCAAGGCAGGCAGACCCGAGGTGGTTGTCGAACTGATACCGGATCAGAGGTTCGGGATTTCCAATCATATTCCGCAGCCGGTTCAATACGCCTGCCTCGAAAGTCTTTGTTTCGATCAGCGCCACACGCTTTTTGTCATCCATGACACTCAAACTCTCCCGCTCCAATACAATGGTCGTACCGTCCGCATTATATTCACGGTAGATTTCAAACCCGCCTAGATAAAGCCGCTCCTTCATCCGTTTCGGGGTATTTCCGGCTCCGGCCTGGCCCTCCGTGATTTTTCGAACCCGCTCTCCGGCTGCGTTGTATACGTACCAGGTTGTTTCCGGTGTACCATCATTTACCACCTGCTGCGAAGCCGCCTGAAGCTGATCTTTGTAGTCCCAGTGCATAACCGGCAGATGGGGCATGGTTTTCATATTCCCGTGTTCATCATGGGTGTAGCGCGCATGATACGGGCCGCCTGCATTGTCGCCGGGCAGGCTGGTTGCGGAGAGCCGGTTGCTTTTTACATGCGGTTCGATCAGGCTGGCTTCGTTATATGCATAATGGCGGGTCCAGCCTCCGGCTCCTGCCTGATGAATCATCGTCATGATATTGCCCGCGTTGTCGTATTCATAAAGTTCTGTATAGTTGTCCATGGCATTACCGTCATGGGGGTGGGGAAGATGGGTGAGGAGCGAGTCATTATGCGATGGCTGATCAGGAGTGTTTCTTGCTCCTGTAGTCTGTCCCACATGCTCCCGGCCTGTTGCCGAGATCAGGCGGTAGAGCGAGTCGTAGGTGTAGTCCGCGTTTGGTTCAATGCATTTGTTGTTAAAAAAAACAGTCTGTTGGGCGTCATCCCGGATCGAAGTGATGTTGCCCACCGGATCATAGGTATAGAAAAGGTTCTGCACCCCTTTGCAGAGCGGTTCTTCTTTGGGACAAGCGAGTTGACTTCGTTCTGTGGGATCACTTTCTTCTTTGCAGTATTTTTGCGAATCGTCTTTACGCGTAGTGAACAAATGGGTGAGCCGGAAAGTGAAAAAATCGTAAGCGTAATAAGTCGTTGAACCATTGCCGTATTTGATCAGTTCCCGCTGGCCCTTGGCATTGTAGTCGATGTTCTCAACAATATGCCGAGCTGCCCTGTCGGGATCGAGTAAACTTTCCGGGGCGTTATTGTTCCTGATCCGGACATCGATCGCCTCAAGTAAATTCGCTTCATTATACCTTGGTTGAATCACATTCGGTTTCATGTTATTGGTATGGGGTGTTACAAGCTGGATCGGGCGGTTCAATGCATCGAAACGGGTAAAGGAAACATATTCTTCCGGCATTAAAAGCGGCCCGGATTTTTCTGCAATTTCATCAGGCTCATTCACACCTTCGAGTACATTCCAATTTATATTTGTTTTATAAACAAGTGCAAATTGCTTGCTTGCTTCCGTCAGGTTCCCTTTAAAATCGTACCCGGCATTGGTTATCACACCCGACTGGTCAAAGTGCTGATACAGTTTTGTTCTTAAGTTAAGCAACCGGTCAGGATGATATTCACCATATACCAGCCGTTCACTCATGAACTCTGGCAGTGTGTTTTCCTGTACGTACACGGCAAGGGGACGGATAAGCTCATCATATGCGGTGCGTATCCTGAATCCCCTGCTGTTCCACTGGCAGACCGGTTTACCCGCAACATTATTGATTATCCACCGTTCCCCGGCCTCCATACTCTGCTGATGGATAACCGTGCCCAGCATGTCGTAATCATATTTCATCACGATGCGATCTTTGGCATCAATTATCCGGCGCTGGTTTCCTTCGCTATCGAGTTCCACACGGGTTTTCAGTATCTCATTCACAATGGCCGGATTGCCGTTCCGGTCTTTTTCGTACCGGTTATGTTCGATAGTAAGAAAAACCCGGCCGAGAGAATCGAAATGAGTGACGGTTGGTGTATCAGCATGTATCTCTGTTTTTTTTGCAGCCTGTTTTTCCCTTATACGGATCCCGGGGTTTTCAGGATACTCAGGGGAATCCGGCCATTCACTCAATAAAAGCGCATCATCGGTTCTGACTGTATGCCAGGCAGGGGCAAACTCAGCCGGATCGATTTTTTCGATAAATCCTTTGATATCGGGATCGTCTGCCGGACCGGACAATACCGTATCATTAACATCCCAGGTGGTCTGTTTCCACGGATCAAAGACAACTTTCTCATAGGTGTGATTCGGGTGCAGGGTTGCGATCACCCGGTCTGCAGGATCATAGATAAGGATGGGGCTTACCCCGATTTGGACATCGAACTCGAACTCATGTTTGTCCGTAAAAAAGGGTTCGAACTGTCGCACCGGTTTTCCCTTGTTGTTGAAAATTGTCCAGCCGCTTCCCACCCAACGGGGATCGGCCTGTACGGTCATTTCCGGTTTTCTGTTGATGGTGATGATCTTTCCAGTCGCATGATCACGTTCCGGTGCAAGTCCGGGTTCGGCCTGAATTTTTTTCTGTACCTCCCTGCCGAAACCGTCCGAATAGGAAAAGCTTACCTGGATTGCCGATTCTGCATCCTGCTCAAGATCGTTTACATGCGTTTCCCGGACAATTGTCGCAGCATATACCGGTCTGTCCTTATTTGAGGAATAACAGTGCAGATCATAGATGATGCGGGTTGTTGCATTTCCAAGGAGTTCCCTGGCTTTATTGCCCCGCGGAGCTTGAAAAAAATCGGATATATCCTGTAAACTCAAATCAGCCGTAAAACCATCGAGGTTGTCGCCTTCATCCTCACCTGGTTTGCCCATAACTGCTGTTCCTGCCACCAAACCCAGAGCATCGAAAGCAGCCGCATTGCGGTTTCCATTCGGATCTGTAACAAGGCAGGATTGTAAAACACGATAATTGTTTTTTATACATACCCTGTTTCCCAGGGGATCATCAATTTGTTTCATTAGCAGCAGGTATTGGTCGTATTCCATTACATGCGTGTTGCCGAAGGGATCGATGTAACGCACAGGAAGATAAAATTTATCAGGATCGTAGTGCTGCCTGCCTGACGGAATCCACCAGTTTTCGTCCATATCAAGGTCACGGTATTTCCCGTCAGATTCAAGGCAAGTTCGAAGTTGATGGCCACTGGTTTTTTCTCCGAAAATATCGCTCAACAATCCGGGAGTGAAAGCCTGTTTACAGGTTTCATAAGGAAGCACAGGCGTCTCCATCCGGCAAAGCGGAAGCACGCCTGCCTGATCGTGCTTACAGTAAAGTGTACGCACTCGTTCTATCAATCGCTTTTGCTTTACCCGCGCGGAGGCTTCAGTCTCGTAAGGAATCTCCTGTATCAGACCATAATCTTCGTTATAAAATTCAGTCCACGAAAAACGAGTGCCGGAAAGAGGGGAAAAACCGGTCAGCTCAGAGGTTCGCACTTCGGCTGGCAGCGGAGTGTGCCAGGCATCGGTTCTATCTATTTTATCCGTATAATCGGATTCGGTATAAGTGATGAGTATTTGCGTCTGCTTTTTCTGCTCGTCGACTGATAGTTCCGCAAGGCCGGGATTTTGCCGCCTGCCGTATCCGATGGAAACAGCTCTGGTCACATTCCCGAACTCATCGGTCTCAAGTGTCAGGGCATGGCTGATACGCGGGTCAACAGGATTCCGTTCATAGTTGTACGTGATAGCTTCCCGGGGATGCACAAAAAAAACCGCATGTTCATTTGTTCCTCGGTTCTGGAGACATTGGATTGTAAAGTTCTGTTCAATAACAGTATAGGGATAATCCGCTTTTTCACTTTTATCTGCCGCATAGACTTCCTGGCGCAGCATCGAGCCTTTAAGCGCCCGGCAGGCTTCGCATTCTTCTTCCGCACTTAACCCCTGCGGGAGAATCGTATCCGGCAGCAACAATTCTTCAGCTGCGGAATCGGTTAATCCCGGTTCGCGGAAGTATTCGCCATTATCATTTTCATCAATAATCCCTGCAAAAAAGTCGGAGATATGGCTGCGGTCTTTATATACTCCGGTATGAAACCAGGTTTTTGTATGTACCGGAGGCAGATCGTACTCAGTTTCTCTATTGCTTGCCGGCTGTTCAGCATTGTGCTCGTAATCTTCCGTATCCCACTGTTCCACCATCCCGAAACCCCGGAACTCCCGCTCTTCACCGTCAAAATACCCGTGGTGATATGCATAACGGGTTGTAAAAAGATTCCGGCTTATGCGGTCATAGGTTTTTACCCGTTTCACGACATATACAGGAAACGGAAGCCTGGTGATCCACGGCGTTCCTTTTTCTTTATCTTTCAAATAGAATTCTGTGGAAGAAGCATATTCAATTTCGGTTTCCGCTCCCAGGTTATTTACCGATTTGATTAGCAGGTGAGGCTTCTGCCCACCCATCAGATCGATATATTTCATTGGCGATGATGCGTTGCCGGGTAGAGGAGATGACCAGACAAGACATGTGGTCCCGTCCCCGAAAAGATCTGCTGTCTGAATTGAGGCAATAGTATCAACAGGTGGAAACGGAGGAGGATTTTCTTCCTGCCGGAAACTGTTGCCGGATTGGTTATAGAATATCTTTATTCCAGCTGAATAAAGATAGATAATATCTGTAGTGCCTGAACCGTCGATATCGGCCAGTTTGATCCTCTGATTTTGAAACAGATCAGTCGAATCAAACCAGGGAGAATTATCCATAGTTACCTTTGCCCCGAAACGACCATAGCCGAGATTTGGCCAGTAGCATACTTCTCCGTTTCGTATGCGGACAATATCGGAAAGTCCGTCACCCGACATGTCGGCAAGGTAGACCGAGTGGTTTTGATCTTGAAAAACAAGCCTGGGACTTTTCTCTTCGTCCTGATTCAGAGAAATTTCCAAAGCCTGGGCAAAACCTTCCTCTGCTTTGGATGGATACCAGGTCAATCGGTCTGCCCCGGTTAGCAATATGTCTGCATGACCGTCGCCATTCAGATCGACAAATCTCAGATTGGGATTTTTATAATCGATAACCGGTAAGGAGCGGAAAGCCTTGAACGAATCCCAGGAACCATTATCTGTTCTTTCATAAAATCCCGGAACAGGAGAAGAAAAATCAGCAACATCAAGTTTGCCGTCGCCTGCAAGATCAAGTAATTGCCACCCTGTATGTAGTGACGAGAGAGAAGGTTTTTCTTTTACGACTTGTAATGGTCCGAATCCGGCCTTACCTTTTGCAGGTTTATAATACCAGGCCTCCCCCTGATCCGTTAGAATTCCGGATATCCCTTCGCCGTTTAGATCGACAAATTGATAAGCCGAACCGTCTACCCCTGCAGGCAGATTTTCAAGGCTTTCCCTTTGTATCTCTTTGATTTCATGATTGATTTTGACCTCACTGTATGTGAATTCCAACCGGGGGAGAGATTGCTTCAAATATGTACCATCCGGGTTCAGCACAAATCCGGATTGTGTAATCGATTTAATGAATGAGGCGACCGGGCTTTCCGTGTATGAAAATTCGGTTGAGCGCACCAAATAATCTTCTCTGCCGAGCTCTTCTTTACAGTGATGAAACATTAAGACTCTCTGACAGAGCCGGTAAGTTCGGACTTCGAATCCGGAACGGCAGGAGGAAAAAGCATCTGCCCTTACCTTCCACTTGTCTTCTGGCGTGTTGTCAACCGGCAGCGGTATATCCGGATCATGCTCACCGTAATCGAAGACTACTTCGAACAACCAGTCATTCTCAGCAGGTAATGAAGGCCAGTGCTCATCTTCAGCAAGTTTTGGGAAATAACCGGTACGGTTACCATATTGAATTCGTTTTATGTATCTGTTGGAGGAGCGGTTTGAACGGTTTTGCTCGTGCATTTGAGCCATGTTGACACCGTAAGAATTTTCAGGTTTATATTTATAACATATTATATTTCCCTTATCATCATGACTTTCGCATATCAACCAACTGTAGATTCGTCCCGGATAATCAGGATCGGCTATTCTGCTATTCGAAGTTCTTCCATACCAGGTTGTAATGTTTTCTTTAGAAATTGAACGCCAGCACGAATCCGTTGGATCATTTATATTAGTCCACCGTTCGATACGAGCAAAAAGCCCTTCTATTCTCGGTCTGTATTGCGTCACAGCATAGGTTATACCATGAACCTTTCGGTTAAGTATTTCTTTTTGAATCCAATTCCCATTCTCTATCTTTAAAATCGGGACAAGATCTTCTGTTCCGGAGAGTATAAAAGTATCGGATTCAATATCATCCCGATATTTCGGAAGTCCTTTATCTGTTTTACGGGTAATCGACGGAAGAGAAAGACTCCATCCAAAACCAAATGGCCCATTTCCGGCACCTGAATCGTAAGCTAATGAAAGCTTCGGGCCAAAATCGGATCGTCCGGGACTTACTGCAATCGGAATTGTCATCGAACCGGTTCCTGTAACCGGATTTGCAGTAAACTTTTCACTAATTCCTTTAATCGCTCCTCCCCCTTTAGGAAGGGATATTGACGGTGCCTGGATTGTATTTGATTTCTTTACATTATTCTGAACTGTTTTGCCAGAATCGGCGTTTGGAGAAGGTGAATTAGAATTTGACATTTTCACCAATATATCTTCCATACACTCCTAAAAATGATATCAGAATATTTATTTATTGCAAATCTTTTTTTTTTTCTATTAAAAAAGAAATAACTTTACATTTTTTAAAGTAGTGAATTCAATATTTATTTCCTGTACTTTATTTGTATAAAACATGCCATTTGAAGAAAATCCGGTTCATTTTTATTCTCCGGGCTACTTTGATTCCGGTATTTACGAGGTGAGTCTGGTGGTTATTCCACAGTCTTACCCGGTCTCAAATCCCTGCCTGCAAATGCGGGGTATTCCGGTCCGTACCTGCGTATTTTAAAAACATCATTTCCCAGGGGGACGGGGTTTTCCAGGGTGACCGACTCCGGGTTATTTATCTTGTTGCTATATTTCCAGACAATCTCTGAACTTGAGGTGATTTCCAAGAAAATTCCGGGATCCCCTTCACATATCAGTGTATTACCATTTGGCAGCCGCTGCACTCCGGACATGTACAGGGAATAGAAATTTTCCGGTTTCTCTGCCCGGTAGATCCAGGCCGGGGAGGACGGGCCAAACGGTGTTCCCGGGTTCGGGGTCCGGTACTTACCCTGTTCATCCACGGGCAGTACGATCTCTTCCACCGTGGAGTAAATTCCCCCGGGACGGTTTTCACCATTATTAAAAACGAGAACATGTCCGGCCCCCGGCAGTCCGGGAGGAATCCATTGCGCATCATGCTGGGTAAAAAACTTCCGATCCGATTCTGTTCCCGCACCGTACGCCCGGGGATTACCCCATCGGTATAAAAGATCCCCGCCCTTTCCGCTTTTCCCGCCGGTGTGACCGGCAGCTTCTTTTGTTGTTGTGCTATGATCGATGATCCAGATTTCACTGTAATGGCGGACACTCAACAGAAGCTGGTCATATGCCGGATTATAATCGATGGAATTGATATGGCTCATGTCCGCTATCGGGGTATGATTTATATCGAGTAATTCGGGGTGCTCTGAAACCACTCCGTAATTCGCTTTGGAAGAATCATAATCCTGTATAAGATGGTCCCAGAGATGCCATTCCCAGACAATTGTACCGCCGGAAGCCCCGTCCGGCCGGACTTCTATGATCTGATCCGGCCAGAGTTCCTCCGACCTGCTGCTTCCCGCAGCAACAGCTTCTTCCGGAGTTTTCTTCTCCCATGCAATAATGAGTACATTTCCATTGGGAAGCATTTTCACATCATGATGCTGACAATAGTCGCTGCTCGAATAAAGATAATCCCAGAGAACTATTCCGTCCCAGTCAATTAACTGAACGCCGCCGCCGCCCCCGCCGGCATTCATAAACTTACTGTTATTCACATTTGCGGTCCTGAGTAAATGACCATTTTCCAAAAGATATACCCCAAGCCCCGGAATGTGACTGCCCTTCCATGAATGAACAATATTTCCCTTAATGTCAATCAGATATGTTGTGGTACTATATCGTGGTGCAAATAAGGTATATCCTTCATATGCACCGTCGGTTTGTAAAAGAAGTCCCATGATTCTATCCCTTTATGCTTGTGCCCGGAGGACACGAAAAAAAATTGAATTAGAAAATAAAAGATTACATAGTAACATTCCTGTCATGCTCATAAATCTTTCTTACAAGATTACTTGAATCCCAGCAGATGTATGATCTGTCATCGGTGGATTATATCCTGAGAAAGTACTTAGATCAAGGCTCTATAGTATATTGCTGTAGTAAACATAATTTTCATTTCATTATTGCCGGAGCCCCGGTTCCGGACAGATTTTTTTATTTGCATAATTCCACATAATAGAGTATCGTATCGGATAGATGGATATATAAGGATACCGATATGATTGATAAAAGTCTCCTGAAAAGAATTGAAGGAAAGAAAAGGAAAACTCGCCGCTGTTAAATTCGACCGCAACTGGATGACAACAAGGGAAGCAGTGGAGGAATATCTGAGGAAAATAAACGGGAAATAATCCGGAATCCCTGGTATAAGTAATCCAGGGAATAAGCAACTCCACATAAAAAACTCATGACTTGTGGACAGAGATCGTATATAGTTTCGATATAAAAGAACTATTTGATGCAAATGATATATAATTCTTTTATAAAAGAATTATAAAGGCTATGTTGTGAATAAACGAGAGTTTTATACAAATCAATTATCCAAATATATTGATACACCGGTCATTAAAATTATAAAAGGAGTTCGCAGATGCGGCTATAGTGTCTATGTGGGAAAGGAAGATGAGAGGGAAATTGATTTTATCAGGAAAATAAACAGGATGAATTAATCTTCCGCCTTATAAAACATAAAAATACGGAATCGGGAACAGTTCATAGTTGAACGAAGCTGATATCCTGTCCGTATAACGGTGATATGCAGAGTGTAAAAATGATCATGATCGCCGGTCTGTATTGTTTTTTCATGATATGTGCTATTCCTTTTTTAAGGTCCTGTAGGCGTATACTTTGCCGTGAACGGAAAGAGCCATCGGTTTCTTTTCTTTGTGGAGGGGGTCGATGATGATAAAATCTTTTTCATCGGCACCAATAATAACTACCCAGTGGAATATTCCGTTTTTGCGATACCGTACTTTTACAATAGGCAAGCTTTTATTTTTTAAATCGGCTTCAATTGTCGTATGATTAAAAACATTTTTATGGCTATGTGAAACCCCCGGGAAAACATCACCTATTTTAAACCAGATTATTTCACCATGGGAATTATACACTTTATTCCCGGTAAATAGACTATTCAATTCTTTCGGGTCTGTTTTTATATCCATGGTATATAAAACGGAACAGATTGATGCGACAAGACAGCCTGATTCTCCCAATGTGTATCCCGGGGATCCCATTGTATCAGCCTTCCATCTTTCATCGTTCTGAAGAAAGACGGGCACGGAAACCGGAACATGCCGTACGTAGGGTTTCAGGTTGATGCCATAGGTTCTGGTATAGAGAGCATACCCGTAGTAGCATGTAATAGAGAATACGACGAATATAATAACGGAAACAATTGTAATCAGAATAATTTTTGTGTTTGTCATAGTCTGTCAATGAATAAATAGACTTTTATTTTATTCCATACCCCGTAGAAGGCCGAAGGTTTTAAGAATATCCGCTTCCCTGTACCTGCCGGGTATTTTTCTGTTTCCCCCAACATATTCTATGGTGAGAGCACTGCGCCGTTCGAAATCTATCCACTCTACAAAAATAGCGCTATGTCCGATTTCTTTATAAGGGAGATTACAATACATGATCCAGTCCCCGGGGAGAATTAGGGAATGATCGATATAGGGGCCTTTTTGACCGGCTTTATACAAGGTTTCCCGTTTGTCCGCCGGGAATCCGGCTCTGTCATACACCGCGTTCACATACGTCCAGCAGCCCCCGAGGATCAGTTCTTTTTTGGCGACTAAATCCGCGGCAACGGCAAGAACCCTGCCTCCAGGCGTCTTAAAGGAACCGTAGAAATCCGTTACTTTTGTAATTGCTTCGGGAGTGTACTCGTTTGTCCGTTTACTTTTCCGGGGTTTTAGTTCCGGTTTTATTTCCTCTTTGTTCTGCTGTTCCGTCTTTTCCTGTTCCAATTCCGGTGATGTTGTCATACAGGATGCAAAGAGCAGCACCGCTAAGGTTGATAGTATAAATGTTTTTTTATTCTTCATGATCATCACCTCCGTAGTTAATCTTTCTCTGTACGCTGTCCCTGGGTCTTCCCCATACATCGGAATAGGTATAATACTCGCTCCTGGATATCCAGTTTCCCGAGTCGTCGAATTTCTCATAGACGATATCGATGACCACCGCGAGGGAATTGTCAGGATTATAAAGATTGATGACTGTCACATCCCCTGCCGGGGAATAGGTAAAGACTTTCTGATATACAAGTTGCTCGTCGTTGTTGTAGTAGTTTAATTCCGTTACCTCACCGTCTCTGCCGAGGAGGGCGATAGTCTTGTAAAACAGGGATCCGTCTCCGCGTAATACAGTCTCCGTGATGGTGTCTCCTTCTTCCTGTACTAATGCGTTTCTGATAAGTACATTATCATGATTTCTTGTTGTCTTTTTTATCATGTTATTTTTATAAGTGAAAACCGTTTTTTCCGCCGGGACCATATCACTGTAATAGACCTCGATTGCGGCAAGCCGGCCCTCTTCATCATAGGTCTCCCGGATAATCCTCGTCACCTGGCCCGCAAACCATCCTTTTGCACCGGTCCAGTTATATGTCCGTACCTCGGAAATGACCTCTCCGGCAGGAGTTTGCAGAGGATATCCTTCACCTATGACCGGGAGTATGTTAAAGATCAGGATAATAAGGACTATGGCGATTATTTTCATCATTCTTCACTCCTTTTCTGCTCATGAAATTGATTCTGGTTGCAATCAACCTCTCTCATAAGCATAATGGACTGATGTTTATAAGTCAATATTCGACCAAGCCCGAATGCATAGGACAGACAGTAACATTATGACTTTCTATCCGTATAAATGTAAGTATTCTTATTATCACATATAAGCTGTTCAAATTTTATTCGTTATGTTCATATTTTCCATTAAGACCTTTTGAGTTTTCCCGTCTGTTTCTATATAAATCCGGAAAATGAATTTTAACCTGTGCCTCCAGCTCTTTATCAGAAATAGCTGTTAATCTTCCTTTTTTTTCATATTGGTCCATTACCCAGCGCTGGATTTTAGCTGCTTTCACAGCTGTTATTTTTTCTTTGCCTTTTAACATGAGAAAATTATTTATCCATAAAACGATACCATCTGTTCCTGATTTATCAGTGATAGCGATTTTAGGAGGCCTGCCCAATAAGTCTGTTGTGTTAAATATATTATAGATTTCTTCGTTCTTCCGTAATCCCCCGGCATGAATACCGGCTCTTGTTGTATTAAAATTATTTCCTGCAAACGGATAATTATCCGGTATTTCTGCACCGATTTCTTGTTTAAAATATTCCGCCATTTCTGTAATGACAGAAAGATTTATTCCCATCAAATTCCCTTTGAGGGATATAAGCTCTATCAAAGCGCCTTCTAAGGGTGGATTTCCCGTGCGCTCACCGAATCCAAAAAGGGTTGTGTTTAAAGCATTGAGTCCGTATATCCATGCAAGGCATCCATTGCTTAAAACCTTATGAAAATCATTATGCCCATGCCATTCTAATCGATCCGCTGAAATACCACATTCTTCTCTCAATCGCCATATGATTTTAGGAATAGAA
>JAFGRV010000316.1 GCA_016934975.1 Spirochaetales bacterium
CTGAGAAGGATAAAAATATCTTTATTATCATCCGTCTTATTTTCCAATTCATTCAGCAACGGCAGGATTAATCTGTCTACATTTTTCTCTACGGAATCCTTTATTTGTCTTTTTTCCAGTTCAATCTGTGAAAAAACTTCCCTTAAAGCTATATTTTTTTTATCCAATTCGTCCCGGGTTTGTTTCAGCATAAATTCCGATTTCCCGCGTTGAGTAATAACATCACCTATATTTGTTGAAAGGGATTGTAAAAATTGTATGATGCACAGAAGTTCCGTAAAATTTCTCATGAAATGGTCATCTATTTTCATCATTTATTAAGCTTTTTCATCTTTTTTTGATATTGTTTCATTACTTTTTTTGAATCAATCCTCAGACGTTCAAGTACAGCTTCATCATCCTTAATCGCATTATAGATTGCAGGATGATTTTTTTGATTAAGAAGATTCAGCCTATTCTTCCGCTCCGAGGAAGGACTTAAATAAGATTCGTAGAGCATCTTCATTGTCTCTTTCGTATTATACATTTTTATAAGGAGAAGAAGTTTATCTGTAAGGAGTCTTTCCGCCCGTTTCAATAGTGATTCACCTTTGGACGTAAGCCTGGAAAGTTTCTGCTTATTTTGTCTGCCGGATTCCTTCGTTGATTTATGTCTGTCTGTTTCACGTCTATCCCGCGTCCTTCTTTCTTTATCCCGGGAAGTAGTTACTATGGTTTTCCTGCGGTCGGAGGTTCTTCTCTCCTGAATATGAGATGTGCTGTGGGAAGGGGATGTCTTTTTTGATTTCTCCTGATTGTCCGGCAAATTTTTCCTGTTATTACCTACAGACTGACTTTGATGGCCCTTCGTATTCCGGGTCGTTTTATCTCCTGACTTATCCCGGGGGGCTGTTAATGCAGCTATCCACCCCTGCAACATAGAATAAAACCGCTCATACTCACTTTCTTCAATCCCCATAAACTCCGCTTTCATTGCACTATTCGGAAATCCGGAGAGAAAGGCAATAAGTGACTCTGCAAATTGCTTTTTATTATAATCTTTATTATCCTTGTCATAAATATAATGAGCGAGTTTTCCATATCCAATATAATGCTTTTGATCCCAGGTAAATATTTTTCCATTGCGAAAAAGAGTTTCGATAACATGTTGCCGTGCCGAATCATTATCTCCCCCAAGAAGGGTGTTTATTGTTTCATCTTTGGATGCCATTTTTAGCATAATTTTGTGAGGATCAATAAACACCGGTGATCCCGAGAGTGCTTGTTCAACTGTTTCCGGAATACTGATTTTTTCTTTGGCTGACAGTGATTGATGATCAGGCACAGTTTGTTTTTGATGTCCCGGAACAGAAGTGTGCGGCTGCATCGCCAAGGTCTGTTTTATCTGTTTAATAAGGAGTACAGCTTCTTCCCCGTAAGCCCCACTCACCTTCTGCCAGTTAATCGCTTTTTGCGTATTTAAAAGAGATCTGAGGGTTTGACACTCTTTGTATAAACCACCCTGTTCCGAACTTTGGGAAAGGGGTATGAGATATGTATTTTCAAGATGGAGAATAATCCTGTCAGATTCCCGGACAGTTGCCAGATCCTGCAGTACATGGACAATAGTTTTTGGCTTCTGCTTTGAAGGTATGAGAACTTTCCCGGTTCCGTTTATTTTCCTGTTGAGTTCAATCTCGATTCCATTTGAACGTCTGCTTTTAAGATCATTCACGATCGTATGTATTATTTCCCTGCTTTCGAAAAATATTCCCTTTTTTCCTAAAAATGATTCTATTGAATCGATTGTCGTGTCCACATCCACATCTGCGCCATTTAAGAGTGCAGGGATAAAAAGATTCTGATTTATCGCATTAAATATATCCCGCCCTTCGTCATTACCTTTATCAACAAATACAGGGATAATTGTCTTGTTAATTAATTCAGGTACTGCTTCGGGAAAGCAATGAGCGAGACTGGACATAAGCCTGGCGATCCTTTTTGGAAAAGGCAATTCTTTTTCAACGATTGATTTCTCTGCTTCTATTTTCATTTCCGGTGCAACATCTCTGCTCTTTATAACACCTTCTTCTATTATATCTTCACGTACACTCTGATCAATAACCGCTTTATTCTCTTCATAGACAGTTTCCCTGGACTTATTCTCATCATGTTTTATGGTCCCGGTTTCTTTCTCTTCCTTTTTATTTTCCGGGGAAAGATTTTGTTTTTTCCGCACTCCGGAGGTATGAGTGTGCGGGGCTGTCTTTTTTGAACTGATATCACTATTTCCCGAAGCATTATCCTCTTCT
The DNA here is from genome assembly GCA_016934975.1 of Spirochaetales bacterium. GTDB lineage: Bacteria > Spirochaetota > Spirochaetia > SZUA-6 > JAFGRV01 > JAFGRV01. The sequence goes on from JAFGRV010000316.1 coordinate 2,292, forward strand.
GCGTCCGGGTACTGTTTGTTATGGAATTCATCCGGAGTATCGTCTTCAGACTCATCTTCAGACTCATCTTCAGGCGAGTTTATTGCACTATCATATTCCTCACTCCTTTCACTGGTTTGGGTTACCTCATTGTCTTCCTGTTCCTCATCTTCGATATGTTGAGAAGGTTCAAAGCTGTCCTTCTCTTCTGTTTCTTCGTAACCGGAGGTACTATTTTTCTCACCGGGACTCTCCGCTTTTTTATCAAGAGTGACTATCCTGGATTTTATCTTATCAGGCACTTTTTTCTTCAGGTCCCGTATTACTTTTTCAATAATCACAGGAGTAATTGCAAAAAATTCTTTATAGTCTTTCCGGATACTATTCCCCTGGCTGTTTGTTATTGTGATGTCATCAATTTTAGTTTTATCATTTTTAATATTCTCCAAATGCTGTATCCATTGTTCTATTCCGGGTTTATTAAATCCAAGTATATAGGCAGCATAATACGCAATATCCTCATCGGTGAGGTTAAGCTCATCCTGGAGACTTGCTGTTTCATTTCCAATTTTATAACGGGAAAGTTTCAGAAGCGCGAGGTAATCCTTTTTTTCATTCAACGAAAGAAGTACTTTATTCGCCAGTACATGGAGTCGCGAAAAGGGGATATCATCATTTTCCGTATTAAGGAGATAGTAGAGGAGCTTCCGTTGTTGAGAAAAGCGGTCCTGTTCATCCAGGGGATATAAAATTTCCTGTGCTTTTATGAGTTTTCTTCGCTGTATTTTCTTTAAAAAGGAAAGAGCAGCACGGGTAAGACTGATAATATTCTTATAGATTTTCTGTTCTTTTCCGTTTTTCGCGGCAATTTGTATGAATTTATACATCTTTTCTTCCAGATGTTCTTCCAGTTCTTCTTGCCGGGAGATCTCAAACCGGTTGATAAGATGGTTGATAAAATCGGAGAATTCCGCAAAAGGGGAAAGATATCTGCGGATGCGGAGCCAATCAATTTTTCTGTTACTATCGGGAATTTGCCGCAACTGATTTAAAATCCATTCTTTCGTTAAATTTTCAGGGGCGAATTCGGTATTTTCCGTAATATTTCCGATAAGGGTCCGCAGCATGGTTTTAAGATGAAAATAAACAGGATCTTTTATTTTTTCTTCAAGAAAAAGTATTTTTTGCTTCACCGAATCAAGATTCCTGAGTTCATCAAAGAGGTCTCGTATCAATCCCCCTTCCCGGGCCTTGGTTTGTTCATATGACTCTAGGAGGTTTTTGATAAAGAGCTCGGTCTGGGGTTTATCACTGTAATAATTATTCACCAGCCAGAATCGGAGGGTGGTAATCTTTTCGCTCAAGGAAGAGAGGGCATCAATCTCCTTTTTGAGCTCTTTTATCTCATCCAGCCCCTTTTCAGTCGCATTTTTCGATATCCGGGGGGCCGGGGATTTTGTTTCCGGTGAGTCTGGTTTACTGGCATAGTCGACGATCTGGTTGATAAGATTATTATCAATCTCCCCGGGTTTAAAATCCTTGTTTTTTAAAAGAATGGTCACCTCCCCTAATTTTGACTCAAGGCGGGAGATGAGATGTGGGTGGAAATTCTTTAATGCCACAAGATCAGAGAGAAGCCCCTCTGCAACGACCTTCTGAGTCTCCAGGGGAAGTCCGGAGAAAATATCATCAAAATGTTTTTCTACCGTGATCCGCTCGAGGTTCCGGATCGTACCAAAAAGGGTATGACTCCCTGGTTCCTCGGATATTTCTTTTAGAATCTGTATCTGCTGGTAGGGAGTTTTTCCTTCCAGTCGCCGCTGGAGCGATTCAAGTTTTGATGCTGAATCACGATACACATTTTCCAGGTGTGCTTTTATGTTTTTTACTTTTAAAACGATTATATGGTCTTTCCCGAGGCGTTGGATAAGGCGGCTGATGAGATCGGTTATGTATTCCATGCTTATCGCTCTGCCGCGGGTCTGCTCGATGTCTTTTACCCGCATGATGATTTTCCCGATGAGTTTTCCCAAATCTTCTTTCGAGAGAAGTTCAACAATTTCATTAAAATATCTGTCAAACCGGGGATCAAAGCCCATTTCCCGGATAATATCCGCTTTTTTTTCTTCGGGAAGTACATCTATTTCAGAGGCTATGCCGGGGGAACCATCCTTTTGGGCAAGTTTATTTAAAAAGGCCTCTTCTTCCGCGCCAAAATCCGGCAGATTGTTATCATCCAGTTCCAGATCTTCATCAAAGGTACTCTCATTGCTAAAACTTGTAATCCTTGTATTTAATTGGTTATAAAAATCGAGTAAATTTTTAAATAATTCCCTGGAAACGGCCTGGAGCTTTTTATCTTTAATCCGCTCTTTTATAAATGGGGCAAGATCAACAAGCCGGTCATAACGCTCCTTCGGATCATCAACCTTCGTGAGGGTTTTCACCGTATAGCCGATAATCTGTTTTTCTCCCTTGAGTTCCCAATCCAGGCGCTGAGAAAATATTTTATAATTTTTTATCAGGAGAGCCTGGTCACCCTTTTGTACAGGCACCTGGGACGAAAGTCTTTTAAGGACATTTTTCACAATGTTCTGTTTTGCAAAAAGAGAGACATTATTGTCGGCTTTTAAGCTCTGCAACAATTTCCCCAGGGTTTCAGGATCGGTGCTTCCGGAAATTTCATCATACTTTTTGCGCTTTTCCGCCAGGATATTTATTGCGTGATGATATGTCGAATCAAGGGTTTCTATTTCAAAGGGGGTGAGTCTGTCTACTTCTTTTTCCTTTATAAAGTCTACAAATATCTGTTTTGTCTCTTCCGTCGTAAGGGTTGTGAGAATCTTTGAAAGACTTTCTTCAAAGGGAGTACTGTGGGTTTCCTCCTCATCGGTGAAATCATTTTCATTTTCTTCAAAGATAGGGGGAATATCCTCGGGATCAAGTGAAATATCGACGGGAAGATGATCCGGGTAATCTCTCTCTTCTTCCGGAGAAAAGATATTTCCTATGGATTTGAATAGACGTCCGACCCCGGAGAACAGATTGGTTTTATCTTTTTCTTCAATTCTATTATCTGACACACGTCCCCCATTAATAACTATACTAAGTAATGATAAAAAAAACAAATAAAATATTAATTTGACTCACTCCGGTGCATGTGCTATAATTATTTGGAAAATCGAAAGTTTATTGCTTAAGAAAATCGAAAGATTATGCAAGGA
>JAFGRV010000317.1 GCA_016934975.1 Spirochaetales bacterium
CTGTTCTTTCATATGTACCTTTATAATGGTAATGTAACCTCTTGCAAAAAACCAGTACTAATTGGTGAGTACTCTCACAGGCGAGTACCCTCGCCACTTGTCCAATGCAAGACTCTTTATCAAAAATCATTACAATAAAATGTAATTCATAAATAACATGACTGTCAATTATACTCTTTTGTATAATTGCTTAATTTCATATATAGACATATAATAACCGAAACTTTTACACTTAAAGTAATATAATTATTTATCGGTAAAGAAAGAAGAAGAGAAAAGCAGAAATCTGATGATTACTGAAAAACAGCTTTTGTTATATGCAAAAAATGAGGGATTTCATGATGCCTCGGTCATAAGGAGCAGAGATCTTCAAAAACTTTTTATTGAAATACAGGGAAAAGCCGGGTTTTCCGTAGATTCTCTAAAAAAGCAATGTCATGACTATTTCAGGGAGGACCTCTTTGCCGGGAATTCCGATTTTACTTTTCTCATATGTGCCTTGTCCTGTTATAGGAGAGACACCCCCGGGGCCGATGAGAAAAATTCCGTTTCCGGGAGTTTTGCTCCTTTTGCCCGGAGAAACTATTATGGAGAAGCTGTACAAAGATTAAAAACTATCTCAAAAGAGATACGAAAGAGCACCGGAATGCAAAAAAGTGAAATGAGAATCTTTTGTAATTCAAAGGCTCCTGAAAAATTTTTTGCATGGGCGAGCGGATTGGGTGCATATGGAAACAGTAGTCTTATCATTCATAAAACCCTTGGCTCAAATTTTATCATCGCGGGACTTGTTCTTTTTTCACCTCTGGCCGGATCGCCGGAATTCATCACCCCTGATCCTCCCGGGGCTTTGTGCACCGGATGCCGGAAATGTATGATGGGCTGTCCGACCCGGGCAATCATACGCCCCGGGATTATTGATACCTCTCTCTGTCTTCAAGCGCTTTCAACAACCTTGCTGATTTTTCCCGAACATATTAAGCGGGCCTTCGGGAACAGAATTTACGGATGTCAGATATGCCAGGATGTTTGTCCATATAATGATAATCTTTCACTTGAAACAAGAACAACACGGGGAGACATAGGAGCCTTGATTCCTCTGAAAGTATTCCTTGACTCCTCACCGGATGAGTTGCGTGATATTTTTAAAAAAACTGTTCCCGGATCATCCTGGATCGATATACGATCCCTTCAAAGAAATGCACTTATTGCCGCGGGAAATCTCAAGGCCCATTCCCTTGTCCCCTTCATAATCCCTTTTACCAAACATCCTCATCCTGCTTTAGTTGATGCGGCGAACTGGGCTCTTTGCCGGACTCAAGGTTGATAGTATTTATCCAATTACTTTGAGTATAGTTCTTCGCAATTCTCCTCTCCGAAACTTGATTTCTTTGTCGGAACAATATGCCAGTCCCGGTTCGTATTTGTATCAGCATTCTCTCTGTTTCTGCACAGAGAGCGGGTCGCGGTCGAGTTGTCGGGATTAATCCCGTCCTCCGGTCTTATTTTTGATCCCCGGGGTATCCATTCACCGGCTGATTCAAGCTCCCCGGCTTGTTCCATCACTTTTCGGGATCCGAAGCCCATATATGTATCATCGGACCCGGAGGTTCTGTTTGAGTAGAGTACTCCATCAATAATTGTACCACCCGGATAATCATAGATTGTCAATACTCCATTATTTCCTGAAATTCCTGATCCTCCCGGGACCCAGAAATCATAGGCTTCGGGAGAAGCATCCAAACCACCGGAGATATCCGAAGCATCGGTTTCATCAATTTCGTCGGCTGTCCCGAGGGGCTTAAAGTGGACAAGGATAAAATCTCCTTTCCGGACGGTAAAAGAAGGAAAAATCAACCTGCTCTCCCAGTCTGAATATGTTCCCTGATAACAGGTAATGCCACCCATATTTCCTTCCTCGATTACCTTTATTTCCATAAGATCCGGATGGGTTGAGCTTCCTTTTGTAATGAATTCATTAATGATGAGCTCCGGAATATCCGGATTGTATCCGTAAAAGGTGACGAGAAATTGTAAACTATTTTCATTCTCATCCATGCATGTTGCCGTGAGTGTATATTCAATCCCCGGGGTCTGGGAAGAAACACTCAAGCGAACGTCATTGCCGGATTCAATTATTTCCGTAACAGCAAGATCCGGTTTAATCGTGATGTATGAGGTTGATATGAATGTCGGTTCGTTAAAGGTAAGTAAAATTGTCTCCCGGGATGTGGGTATAAGGTGTTTAAAAACAGGGGGTGAGAGATCAATGTCCGTATTTTGCTCCGGATTCTGAAAGGCCCCGCAATTAATAAGTGACATCTCCAGGAAACAGAGAAGGAAAATGAGTACGTTATATTTTCTTCCTGTTTTTTTAAGAGATTGTCTTTGGGAATTGGAAAAGTTTTTCATTGTTTACTCCTATAAAATAAGATTGGAAGATAAAACTTCGTTTTATCAATACTCCTTTAAAATAAGATTGGAAGATAAAACGAAGTTTTATCAATACTCCTTTAAAATAAGATTGGAAGATAAAACGAAGTTTTATCAATACTCCTTTTGTTTTCCTGCACCCCAAAATATTCATGGTCTTTTTTATTTTGACCCTTGATTTTGTAAACCAAACCCCGGTCATAACGAACATGAGGTTATAAAATGGCTATCGGGAATGCAGTCAACTGAATAGTTTTTATAATGAGGTTTTCTACGACAGATTTATTGATAAAAAACCTTCTCTATCTTATATATAGTGGCTTTGTTCTCTCCTGCATTTCAAAAAGTCAAAAAAAAAGTAAAATATTTGACATTTTTATCCATTTCCCATTATAATGCCTTAACAATCGATGAGAATTCCTGTTCCTGCATAAAAGAGTGATTTTCCTGTAAAGGGGAGGGTGTTCTTATTTTTATACAATGACTTTTGTCTCTATTAAATAACTATTGATAAAACTTCGTTTTATCTTCCGATTTTGATATAAAGGTGTATTGATAAAACTTCGTTTTATCTTCCGATTTTGATATAAAGGTGTATTGATAAAACTTCGTTTTATCTTCCGATTTTGTTATAAAGGTGTATTGATAAAACTTCGTTTTATCTTCCGATTCGGTTATATAAGGTGTATTGATAAAACTTCGTTTTATCTTCCGATTCGGTTATATAAGGTGTATTGATAAAACTTCGTTTTATCTTCCAATTTTATTTTAGAGGAGTTGTAATATGTCGGGTGATACGGGTCTTTTTAATTCATTTGGTATCACAGTTGATCCGGGTGTCCTCATCTTTCAGGAGGGGGATGTGGGGGATAAGATGTATATTATTCAATCCGGTAATGTCAGGGTCAGCAAGATCATAGAAGGGAAAGAACATGAACTGGCAGTGCTCGGTAAAGGAGACTTTTTTGGCGAAATGGCAATTGTTACAAACGAGAAAAGAACAGCAACGGTAAAAGCCCTGAATAATACAAGTCTTCTGGCATTTGACCGGCAGGGATTTTTAAGTTTGATAAATAAAAACGCAAAAATTGCTTTGAATATTATAGAAAAACTCTGCAGGCGGCTTCAGAAGATTCATATTCAGGTTCAACATATGGTGAGAAAAAATTCTACGACCCTCGTTGCCTTACATCTTTCACAGGCATTTAAAAATGATGCTGATGCAGACGGCCGCATTCCATATGATCTGTCTTTAAATGAAATCTCATTAAATCTTGAACTTCCTTTTGAGAATGTGGAGTCCATTATAAACGAATTCCAAAAAGATGGTATTATTACAATAGAAGAAAATGAGCTTATTCTTGAGAGTAATAAAAAGCTTAAGAATTTTATAGAAAAATGTCATTAAATAAAATTGAGGTTGTCCCGCAACCTCCTTTGAATACAAAGGTTAAACAAGGTTGACCAATAACCACATTACGTTATATATGGGGGTTATGATCAAGCTTATTCGCTATATATAGTGTGTGTGGATAACAATTTTATTATAATTGGGGTTATTGGACAACCTAAATTATAAGAGGTTCTCTCGCCAAATATTATTGGATTTTTACAAGAGGCTCATCAACCAATTGAGTATATGTGCCGATAGTAAAAGGAATTATGAATATCAGGATCGGATATTTATTACTTCTCCTCATTATTTCTTATACCGGTGTCGCGGATGCCAATCTTTCTCTTTCTTCTTCCGATATTTATGGTGAATCCCGGGGAAAAGATGGATATCATATCTTTGTCAGGCAAAAGCCCGGATGTCAATCCATACTTCTTACCGAGTCTACCAAAGATCCTGAAATGAAATTAGCAGTGTATGCTTTACGGGCTTCTACGTACAACCCCGTAAATGGGGATGAAAAACGCCTTCTCGACGGGAAATTTCTAAAACCGGGACATAACTCGATTATTGATTCAACACCGGAGGCAAATAAGCGGTTTGGTATGGCTTTTCATTTTTATATCCCCCTGGTTATGATATATGGATATCCTCCGAACAGATCCGGGAAACTCTATCCCAGTGATGGTGTTTTTATTAATATGCGGTGTTTCGAGAAATTATATGCCGATTATACAGGGAAATTTCAAGATAATCCCTTCACATTAAAGATTTCAACAATAAGGCCTAAAAAACCCCCCGAGGAAATCTATAATAAAGATGCTCTCGAGAGTTATAAAGATATTACCGGAAATACCAAGGGCAATATGTATTATGCAGTGGGGAATGAGGATCTTCTTAAGAAACTTGATGAAATACTGGATAAAGAAACAGGAGAAAGCCTTGATCTGGTCCTTGCTATGGATACATCAAAAAGTATGAAGGATAATATTCCCTACCTGAAAAAGCACATAATTGATATTCTAAAAAAGCCGGCATCACGGTTTCCATTTTACAGGTGTGGTCTTCTCTTATACAAAGATTATAATGAAGAATATCTGGTAAAGCCGTTTCCCTTTGTCAATGATTTCGCTATTCTTCAGGGGTATATTGATAAGATTACCGTTGGCGGTGGGAGAGATATTCCGGAAGCAGTATATGAGGCCCTTTATTACTCCTGTGAATCTTATAAGTGGGAAGCGAAAAACAGGCTTGTTATACTGATCGGAGATGCACCACCTCATCCTGAGGCACGCGGAGACATAACACCGGCACTTCTCTATGAACTTGCCGATAGTCTCTCTATCAGGATTAATATCATTATCTATCCGGAATAACCGGCCGGAATAACCGGAATCCTTCCGGAATAACCGGATGAATTGATTGTATGTAAGCTCTATTCTGTCTTAGGTTCTGCTTTTGAAATATTTTTTATTACTTTTTCTGCCAGAACTTTTGGTGCCTGAGGAAGCAAACCGTTTTCATCTTTTTCGTATTTTTGCAGTAATTCATCGAAAAGCTGGAGAGATTTCTTATTATTTCCTATTTTATGATAAAGAAAGGCGATTTCGTATTGTGCCCATAGACATCCTTTCTCATCATCCGGGAATCGCTGGAGAAATGCCTGGTAATATGAGAGGGCAAGAGAATGATTCCGGGCGTCAGTTGCTTCATATGCCTTTTGCAGGAGCTCTACCCGGGAGATATCTTCCTGATATGGATCAATTTTTGTCATACACCCGGAAGCAGTGAGGATAAGAATACCAATTATACTTACTATTATTAATCTCATTCGTTTAAACTCTCCTCATGATATTAAATTTGAGTTCATGTAAAAAGAGCCTTTTTAACTCATTCAGTTAACTATCACTCTTGATTTTTTATTATACCACTTTATTTATTGTGAATGCAATGTGAATACTCTGTTTTGTTGCAGATTATTTAATAATTATATAATTCGTCCTTAATTGGAAGTGTTTTTTTTAATTCTCTTAAAAATTCCTTCGGATCTCCCATCGGCTCATAAGCATCACAAATTTCGAGAGTCCTTCTTGCTACGGTAAAATATTTATAAAATTTTTCTTCACCAAGCTTTTTTCGCCATTTTCCGGCATTACAACGAACACGAAGATAATATTTGACTTTACTATCCGTCGGTATTTTTTTGAGTTTACAGTGCAGGCAGTTTGCACAGTAAATCTTGTGACCGTCCGTCATTAGCTGGGATGGATCGGATACTCTCAATTCGACCATATGGTCCCCCTCTTCGATTTTTTAATTACACTAAAAAACTTTAAAGTCTGTCGGTTACTATCATTATATCGGTTACTTTTATAACGCCTTTCCGTGAAAGGCATCGTAAAAGTAAATGACAATTACCTTTTATAATTACAACCGGATTTCAACGAAGTTGAAAATCACCATAATTGGAATTACTGACAATGTAATTAATTATCAGTAACTATATTTCATGTTCCTTATGCAAAAATCGATTATTCATCATAACGTTTTTTTGCAGATCCCTTCAGGGCTCTTTCTCCCCTCACACAATAAAATCTCATAAAATGAGAACTCATAAAACACTTCACATATGTTTCGGTATCTCTTTGCAGATATTTCTGCGCTTACCGCACATATTGAATGTTCATGCATCAACCTGATTCTCTTTATGACCTCAGGTGCCGGCCTTATTTCGTAATAACTATACCGTTTCATAAATAATATGTCAACAGTAAATAATGATGTTCCACATTCTAAGGAGAAGGTGGTTTCCGTTCCACTAAAATAAATAGTAAGGTTTGAGTGAAAAAAAGAGAATAACGTGATAAAACTAATAAATAAAGTTGAATATATACTATTTATTTTAGACTGATATAGTAATATAAGTTATTAATTATAGTCTCTTCATCAATTATCGGCCGATTCCTTAATCCCATTTAATAAAACCTGGGATATATGGATGAACAAGAAGTTCATGTTTGGGAAGAATTCGAACACTATATCCGTATCTTCCGGTCTCAATACATGAGAGCTCTGTGGAATAGCTTGTTAACTGGTCACCTGAATTAATACATTCCATTTCTTTACTTTTAGCATTTATTATTTCACCGGTAGATGAGATTTGACCATAATAAAGTTCAACGGAAATTTCCTCGGGTGAAAAAGTGGCAAGATTGACATCTGCATGGATGGTAAATGATTTGCCTACAACCAGATTTTTATTGTTTTCCGATTTTACCTTTACTATTTTTATATTTTCCCAATTATTCTTTAATTTATCGAGATATCTGGTTATTTCACGTGTATTTTTAAAACTATTTTCAGTAAAGCGTTTATGATTTTTAAACGCGGGAATATAAAACATTTCGGAATAATCTTTCACCATTCTCGAGCTGGTGAATTGCTTACCGATATTTTTTATACACCCTTTCATCTTCTTTATCCATTCCCGTGGGAGATTGTCCCTTCCCCTGGCATAAAAGAGAGGGATTATTTCTCTTTCAAGAAGGTCGAATAAAGCCTTACTCTCTATCTCATCGTGAAGGTTATGATCTTCATATTCTTCTCCTTCACCTATTGCCCAACCGATTTCCGGTTCATATGCCTCGTCCCACCAGCCGTCAAGTACCGAAACATTGAGAACTCCGTTTATTGCCGCTTTCATTCCACTCGTCCCGCTCGCCTCCAAAGGTCTTCTCGGTGTATTCATCCACATATCACTGCCGGAAATAAGGTGTCGTCCCAGGGTAAAATCGTAATCTTCCAGGAAGATCATCCTGCTTCTTACCCGGGGATCACTTGAAAAGTGGACGAGTTGCTTAATGAGCTCTTTACCCGGGATATCTTCCGGGTGTGCTTTCCCCGCAAATATAAATTGTATGGGATAGTCATTATTCGAAAGGAGCTTGATAAACCTGTCGGGATCCATAAGGAGAAGATTTGCTCTTTTATAGGTAGCAAACCGCCGTGCAAAACTGATAGTAAGGTGATAAGGTGAGAGTGCTTCATCTGCAAGGGAAACAGTTGCTTTCGTTCGTCCTTTTCTATGGAGTTGCTGCCTTAAACGTTCTCTTGTATAAACAACAAGCTCTTCTCTTCTTCGTTCATGACTTCTCCAAAGTTCCTCATCGGAAACTCTGTCTATCCTGTCCCAAATATCAAAATTAGCGGGTTCTTCATAAAATCTCGGACCGAAATATTTATCAAATAAATCATTCATCACCGGGGATAACCAGGTTTTCGGATGTACGCCATTTGTAATATGTCTGATGGGTATCTCCTCTTCCGGGAGATCGATCCAGATATTCTTCCACATTTTCCGGGAAATATTCCCATGGAGTTTACTCACTCCATTACAATAGGCTGATAATTTTAACGCAAGGCTGGTAAGACAGAAAGGCGAATGTTGATTTTTCGGATCGTCCCGGCCTAATGAGAGGAATTCTTCCCAGGTAATCCCCAGGTCTTTTACATAAGGTTTCAGATATTTTTCAATTAATTCTATGGAAAAACTCTCGTTTCCCGCAGGAACCGGGGTATGTGTGGTAAAAATATTTGTGGGCCAGACCGCCTGCCTGGCTTCATTAAAAGTAAGATGTTGATCCTGAATAAGGGTTCGTATTCTCTCAATTCCTAAAAAGGCGGAATGCCCTTCATTCATATGAGTAACGACTGCCTTGATTCCCAGGGTCTGCAAGGCACGCATTCCCCCTATTCCTAAAAGAACCTCCTGACGTAAACGTGTTTCTCTGCCTCCGCCATAGAGTGTGGCGGTAATCGCCCTGTTTTCCGGGGTATTTTCCGGGATATTTGAGTCCAGGAGGTAAATTGAGTTTCTTCCGACTTTTATTTCCCATATTTGAGCAACAACCGTGGAATGACCTATGTGTACGCTGATTTTACGGGGATTCCCATTTTTATCAAGACACTCCCGGACAGGCATTGTATACCAGTCGTATTCGGGATACACTTCCTGCTGAAAGCCGTCGATGTTAAGATATTGCCTGAAATATCCCCTGCTATAGAGAAGTCCGACTCCGACGAGAGGAATTCCCAAATCGGAAGCCGATTTCATATGATCACCCGATAGAATCCCAAGACCTCCGGAATATATGGGAAGGCTGATGTGAAGGCCGTATTCCATGGAAAAGTAAGCGACGACCTCATCTGTCGGATTTTCATACCAACTATCACCATCAATATATTTTTGAAATTTTGCACAGACGATGTCGTATGCAGCAAGAAACGAATCATCTGTTGACATTTGCTCAAGCCGTGCTTGTGAAACAAGTCCGAGCATTTTTACAGGATTCTGATTTGATGCAATCCATGAGTCATAATCTAAACGGATAAAGAGATTTACCGCGTCATAATTCCATATTGTCCAGATGTTGTGAGCCAATTTATCCAGATTTTCAAGTTTTTGTGGTATTTGGGGTTGAATAATAAATGTTTCAATCTTCATATGTTTTGTAGACCTTTTCTGTTTCAGGATTTTTACTCTCGATTTATTAAAATCATTAAAATAATTTTAATACTCCTTAATATAGTAAGATGCCAGTGTATTTTCCAGGTGCTTTTTTCTTTTTTTTTCATTGCTTGAATGAAAAAAAAAGTTTTCACTTCCCTGGGAAACATGATTTTCCTTTTGGTATCAAGGAAC
>JAFGRV010000318.1 GCA_016934975.1 Spirochaetales bacterium
CTTTGCCACATCTTCTTCCATGATCTTATACACCTGCGGATCGATGATGATATCGATTCGTTGAACTTTTGAATCATCGAAGAGCTGGCTGTAATTGCATCCGGCGCTTTTGTGATGGGTTTCTGCTGCCCATCCCGCGGGACGTTTTGCATCGGCTGTCAGGCCTTCTTCATCTTTCAAAACGGTGTGCTCACTATTCTTTTGAGTCTCAATTGTTGTTTGAGTAAAGTGATCATCGGTTGTATCGATTTCCGGGGATTGGGCATGGAGAAAGAGATGTCCCAGTAAGAAAAAGGAAAAAACAAGGATAATTGTTTTATGGTTTTCCACCATTCCGGTTGAAATATTTTTCATTTAAAAATTTTAATTAACTCACTGTTCATAGAAATATTGACAATTGTATTATTTATCAGTATATCTTACAATACAATTGTGATAAAATTTTGACCGTTTTATAAACATTATGTGTCTCATGACAGCTAACCTTATAATCCTTCCTGCGGAAAAAAGGCTTACTTCCCGCCATTCGCACTAATTTACAACATTATGACAAATCGCACAACAAAAATATTCGGAGAAATCCACAAAATTTCGATAATCATAAAAGCCCCCTTCCGGTAAAAGTCCATGCCAGTGCGGATGGGACCGTGTAAAATCCCCGAATGTCTGGTTCACCACTTAAATTTACAATTGGATCTCAACGAAGTTGAGAAGTGACAAAACAAGTCCGGTGGTGATTTTTTACCTCAAAAGCCTTGCATGGAATTAAAACTTTTACTAGCATTAACCAGATATCAACAGCAGCCGATCCAAATTCAAACCAGGAGATTATACGCCCGGATGGTATCTATTTTCGTGTGCTCAATATCCCCGGACTTAAATCATCCAGGTTTCGGGCCGCCAATTCTTCCATAAGATGAAATAATGCCATCAAACACTCGGTAAATGTCGTATGCTGGAGTATATTGGGATTCCCGAGAAAATTAACAAGTGTGCGTAATGCTTTGATATAAGAAACCGGGACAACCCATGTACATCCAGGGTATTCATATTGATATCAGGCTGATGCGATGTCTCCCACCAGGTAGATAAAAATATGATGAGAATCATGGTAAACTAATATTGTATTTTTGTAATGTTTTATGCAATCCTGCAATGTTATATTCCATTTTGACATATAAACCTCATTTTATCAATTATATAGCATTATTTCCTGGCATGAAAATTGCACTAAAATAGATAATATGGAATAAGCAATAAAATCAATGAATTAAAAAAAGGAAGGAGTTATTATGAAAAGAAAAGTCAAGGTTATCAGCCTGGGGATCCTCTTATTGTTAATGACCGGCTTTTTATATGCTGATGTGACCGCCCAGTATAAATGCGGACAGTCAAATACAACAACACTCCAGATACAGCCCCATTTCCGTATTGTAAATACAGGGACGGATTCAATACCCCTGGAAGAATTGACACTACGTTACTATTTTACTTCCGAGGGTTCCTCCGGGGATATTTTTTCCATGGATTATGCTGTCGTGGGAACAGGAAATATTTCGGGAACCTTTGGGTCCGGGTATGTGGAAATAGGATTTTCTGCGGGAGCAGGATCCCTTGGTGCAGGAAATGATTCAGGTGAAATCCAGGCAAGGATACACAAAGCCGATTGGTCCCTCTATGACCAGTCAGACGACATCTCCTTTGGGCCGGATATCACCACCTACCAGGATTGGGACAAGGTGACTCTTTTCCGCTCCGGCACACAGATATGGCCGGAAACAACGGAAACACCCACCCCGACCGGGCCGCCGAATGAAACCCCGACGGCGGTACCCCAGGGAGAATATTCCATCAATGTCACTCTTGACACCCCGACTTCCGCTCTCTATGCGTTGCCGGTAAAATATTTCGGAGATTACAGCGGGTTCGCCGAAACAAACTTTACTATCGGTCCATATCCTGAACCCTTTGAAGTGTATATTGAAACCATGGTCCTGGATGCGGTGAATGGAAACAATGAACTATACCATTCACAGGCCAGGGATAATATAAAAAGCAATTATGGTATCATCAAAACAACTGCTGACGTTGAATCCGCTCATAAAACCGTCTCCCTTGAATATGACTTTTATATCCCTCCAACCCCGGTACCGACCTTTGCGCCAACCTGCCCGCCGTGGATTGACTTTAATGGACGTGTATATGACAGGAATACAGAGGAAGCTATTGAAGGCGCGGAAGTTGTTATTTCATATATCAATAGTTCCGAGATTATTGATACCTTTATTACGGATAGTGATGGAGAATTCATGGGCGGATGCGGAGGAACTTTCATGGATGTCCTGGCAACTGTGAATGCACCGGGATATCATACAGCAGAAGGATATTATTTTATACGGAATTGTGTATCGACTAACGAGATACTCATCGAATGTGTGCCCGATTCGGAAACAGGACCCACACCACTCCCGGTATACTCTCCCGCACCAAACCCAACGTATGCTCCAATGTATACTCCCGTTCCCTGGACAAAGGTGGCGGAAACAGAAATGGAAATTATCGACACCCATTATCCCTCGGGATCTTATATCCATGTCAGATTTCCGGTAGATACCCCGAACATCCGGGTGGAAGATTGGGGAGAGCCCTACAGAGATGGATCGGTCTTTATTGTAGATGTGAAGGTTACAAAATGGTGGCCGTTACAGGGAATACCGGAAAATAACACACTCTGCCACACCTATGACCTCGGGGTTCTCCCGGCAGGTGACAGTTTTACCTTTGTTGTAAAAGAATACGGCGGTATTGTCGCCCAAAAGGATGTTGTCGTGGAACCCTCTCCCTGGGGCACCCTAATGCCCGGCGAAATGGTCGATAATACCACCTATGAGGTGAATATTATTGAACAGGGGGATGCCTGCTTTGCCGATGTGACTGCCATTTTCATAGAAGGTGAAGGATTGATCTATGAGGCCCTCTGGGGAGATATGTGGGATCCATTGCAGCAGGACGGAAACACCTTTTCCATTTCCACGAATTTTGTACGGTACAAACTCATCACGGTCGTGGACACTTCGGTAACACGGTATTCAAAACGTTATTACCTCGGGGAGCTGCTGGACGGCGAATCCTATACCCTGGAATTATACGCAGGGAACCACTATACAGGCGACACTCTCGTGAAAACCGTGGATTTCACTTTCCGGGGGAATACCACCCCAACGCCGACACCACCGCCAAACAGCGGCGGGTGCGTCTGGATGGTCCCCCAATCCGGTGGAATCGAAACAGGGGATCTCTTTACCATCGACATCCATGCAAATGCCGGGTACCAGCAACTGACCGGTTTCGGTCTTGACCTGTCATGGTCGGATTTAAGTATTGAATATGTCGGATATATTGATATAGATCGAAATGGATCTATTACATATGTGGAAGAGTGGCCGGAATATGGTATGCTCTCAATTGCAGCTGAGGATTCCTTCAACGATGGTATGTCAGAAGACATGGTGATTGTCCGCCTCCTCTTTAAGGCGGTGGCGGCATCCTCCCCGACTATCAACCTCGGGATAAATAATCTTCTTGCAACGACCCACGAGACAGTGGGAATTCCCGTGGGAGACACAATACAACTGACGATTACCGGGGAAGGAACACCAGCCCCGACCATCGATGCGACTCCTGTACCGACGGCAACCCCGGTGACAGTATCCCCGCAGCCATCACCGAATGGAAACCTATTTATCGCAAAAGAATATTTTGTGTATGACTCATCACTCCCCGGCAATCCTCCTGTCACCGGCGCCCTCGTCCGAACAGAAGGCCTCACCGCAAATAGAGGGTATACGAATGAATACGGATATTGCAAGTTGTATAATTATGCGAATGAAGCCCAGACCGTGAACGTTGCAATAACAGCCGACGGGTTCCTTGATGACAGCATCCAGTTCTCCCCCCCGGAAACCCAGCCCCTTTACGAAATCGGCCTGTTGCCCGACGGAACGTCGACAGACCCGCCGCCCACCGATACCCCGGACCCGGCAATAACACCGACGCCAATTGTAACGACGACCCCCAGTCCCCCTCCATGTGATATTACTGTAGAAGGAACGATCCTGGATAGTATTACCAACAACCCGGTAAAAGACGCAGTAATTATATTAAGCAGTGATATCCAGGGTGATGTATCGACAACCTCGGATTATGCCGGGTACTTCTCTCTCTCTACCACATCCGCTTCAGGATCCGCAGAACTAACAGTCTATGCCGACGGGTATAACACCTATATAGCAACCGTATATTGTGGCACGAATGCCAATACCATTACCCTCGATCCTTCGGATACAGGAGCAGGAACAGTATGGATTGAACCGGCATCCTATGCCGCGGTTCCCGGCACATCCTTTGAACTGGAAATACGTATCAATACAGGGACACAGAAAGTAGCGGCATATGGATTGGTCCTGTATTTTGACTCCCTCATCGTAACACCGGACCCCGCGACCTTTCCGGATCCCGTGATAGGCGGAGCCGATGGATTTTTAACAGCAGTAAATTACGGAATAGAAGGACAATTAAGGATTTCAGGTTTTGATACTAATGGAGCAGGTCCCGGTTCAGACATTCATTTCCTGACCACATTCTGGACCGCGGGAACCACAGGCGAGACCGACATTACGCTTACCGTTGATGAGCTTGTGAATCGGGATGCAGAGACGATCGGGAATCCCAATGGAATCGGCGCCCATATCACAATCGCCGACTTCTTATTAGGCGATGTAAACCATAATGATGCAGTGGATATTGTAGACGCCCTCCTGATAGCACAATATTACGTGGAACTCGATCCGGATAATTTTTATCCTTCCGAAGGGGACGTCAACTGTGATGGAGATACCAATATTATCGACGCCCTTCTGATTGCCCAGCATTATGTCGGTCTGGATATCGAATTCTGTTCATAATACGGTAAAAATACCATTGCTATTCCATAGCATTTTGCGGTGGTCATAAGAAATTATGGCCGCCGCTTTTTTTATTGGAAAATATAAAACGTTGCAAGGCTGTCTTTGCGTTAGATGGAGGTATGGAGCTTTAGTGAGGAGAGATGTAATACACAACAGGCAAAGACTGATTTTATTTTAATCTTTCAGGAATTAAATCAGTTATTGGTTATTATTATTTTAAATGGAAGAACATTATAGGAAATCAACCTAATCCAGGCAGTATAATGGAGTTAGGTCTTGGTTTTTGGGGATCAAAAACGCTGCTTACTGCTGTTAAACTCGGTGTATTCACCGAACTGTCAAAACAAGAGTTTACTCTCGATACATTAATAGGGTGTTTTAATCTTAATCCCAGGAGTGCCGGGGATTTTTTTGAAGCACTTGCCAATAAACATATTTCAGGCGGGGGATTTGATTCACCTGAAGTGAAACCGATTTTTAATGACTACATACGGTCCCTTGATCTTTCCGACAGACTTAAATTTTATATCGGCCATTTTTTTTTAAGATCCACTGCCTGAGGCAGAGGTTCTTGTCATGGGTCACATTCTCCAGAATTGGAACAGGGAAGAAAAGCATTTGTTGTTAAAAAAAGCATGTTCAGCTCTCCCATCAAATGGAACACTTATAATCTATGATTCAATTATTGATGATGATAAAATTTGTTGTACAGAAATACTGAATGATAGCTAAACTTATAATCCTTCCCGGGATGACTCCTCAAGTGGTACTGTCATAGTAATTTCCTGGTTCTTTTTCCAGCCATCCGGTGCAAGCCTGCATAAATACTCGTGTTCTTTCCATTTTATAGCCGGTTTTTCGTTTTTTCCACTATAATAAAGGGGAAATCAATCTTACTAGACACGATCAAATCTAATACCGGCCCCGGCACCCTCTCCCGCCGGAACAAAACCCCGAGAAATAGACAGAATCATAATATTTTATAGAAAAATAATAAGATATTGAATGCGCGGTTTTAGAATCCACTATACTATGTAAAAATAAATAGATGTTTCAGGAAAGGTCCATTTGTATCATATACGGATTATCGAATTCGCTGAAAAATTCTATAATCGGACTTTTCAAAAATCCCGAATACTTTCTTTTCGAGTGGGTAGTTAATATTATTAAAATTAAATAAATAAATAAGGAGATAAATAAAATGAACAAAAAAAAATGTATTGCTTTATTCTTGTTACTATTTGGGATAAGCCGCCTTTTTGCTGCGGAATGCGGGGATGTTAATGGGGATGGGGCTGCTGACATCGTAGACGCCCTTCTTATCGCCCAATACTATGTCGATCTGAACCCGCAAAATTTCGATTCCACGGTTGCAAATGTAAATGGTGATAACAACATAGATATCGTGGACGCCCTTTTGGTGGCCCAGTACTATGTCAATCTTATCGATGAATTGACAGGATGCGGCTCAACAGAACTGCTTGGGACTGTTTTCGCAGTGAATTGCGGCGGCAGTGCCTATATCGCCTCCGATGGAACACAATATGCAGCAGACACAGGATATTCGGGAGGAACTGCCTATGATAATGGTTCATCGGTTTCGGGAACCTCGGATCCGTCCTTGTATTCTACCGAGAGATATGGATCCTGTACTTATTCTGCTTCAGTTCCCAATGGCGAGTTCCTCATAACACTCCATTTTGCAGAGAATTATCACACTTCCGCCGGTTCGAGAGTCTTTGATGTTGCCATTGAAGGAACTGAAACAATCAATGATCTTGATATTTATGCACAAGCCGGGGGTACTACCGCATATGTGACACAAAACCAGGTGACGGTACGTGACGGGGAGATTAATATTGAATTTGTTACAGTAACGGAGAATGCCTTGATTAATGCCATAAAGATTGATGCCGTATCCTATAGCGGCGAGCCTATTGCCATATTTACATTGGATCCGCAGGTTTCAAAGCCTGGAGAGACTGTGACAGTGAACGCATCCGAATCCAATGATCCTGACGGATCAATTACCAATTATGAGATAAATTGGGGAGACGGGACCACAACCAATGGTGCAGTCACTTCCCACGTCTACAATGATGAAGGAACATACACAATTACTCTCACAGTCACCGATAATGAGGGTAAAACAGGTACTTCATCGAAAACAATTGCCGTATCCGTATCCAGTAATAACATCTTTGCTTATCCCGCCTATCCGGGTGCAGTCACAAGTCCCTTATATTCGGTACGGGCAGATGACACAACCATTTTTACGGAAAAACTGACAAAGTATTCGGGGGAAATGCAAGTCCATTATGCACATTTTTCTTTGAATGGGACCGCCACTATACAAGTCACGGTGAATGAAAGTTTCAATTCATACACATTAAGTCCCAAAAGCAGGAATATTGCAACAAGCAGAAACGGGAATACACTCTCCTTTACCACCGGTCCGAATTATCTGGTCCTGGCAGTGGATTCAAAAGAGTTGTTATTTATTTTAATTGATTCCCCGGAAGAAAACCCTCCGCAGTTAGGGGATTCCAATGTAAAGAATATATTGGATAATGGGGTGGATAATACGGGAGGAAGACTTGAAACCTCACGAATTCAGTCGGCGATAAACGCTTCATCAGGTTCATCGCAAAATATTTTATATTTTCCCCCGGGGAAGTATCTGGTTGGCGAACTCTGGTTAAAGAGCAATATGACCATGTATCTTGAAGGTGGTGCAATTCTTTATGGTTCAAACAATACATCCGATTTTAACACCGGCAGCGGGGGAGTCAACATCGAAGGCATGCAGCACGCTCTCATCAGGATTTCGAACTGTACGAATACCAACCTTATCGGCCGGGGTGTCATTGACGGCAATGGAAAACGTATCCGGGCCGCGGGCTTGAATGCAGCTGTTTTAAAAATGGACAATAGCTCGGACATCCTGGTGGATGGAATTATTTCCAGGGACTCGAGTTACTGGAATACAATTCCCTACCGGTGCGACAGAGTGGAAATTAAAAACTATAAGGTCATTAATTGCAGACCAACATCAACGACCTGGAATAACACGGATGGGGTCGATTTTGATGAATGCACAAATAGTTCTTTATATAATGCCTTTCTTTATGGCGGTGATGACAATATGGCTGTTAAAAATGAGAATCAATCCTATAATGGTTCATCTACAATGAATACCCGGAATATACATCACGAAAAAGTAGTCACCTACAGTAATTCCGTCGGCTGTAAGATCGGAACAAAAACAATGGGCCAGACAATGCAGAATATAACGTTCAAAGATATTGATATTGTTGCTGCCCACAGGGCAATCATCATCGATGCCTATGATACTGCGGTGATCAGTAATACACGGTTTGAGGATATTCGGGTAGAATACACCAAAGATATTTTGATCGGCCTGGAGGAAGACGATCCGCCGGACTGGCGTGATTGCGCAAATCAATGCATTATCAGAGACACATATTTTACAAATGTATCTTCAGATACGAGAAAAGTAATTAACCTGCATGGAAGAAATTCCACTTATAAAATTGATGGAGTTCATTTTAGTAATTTTAGAATTCAAGGCAACCCGGTTACAAGCACTTCTGATCCGGATGCCAGCTGGAGTATTAATTCTTATGCATATAACATTACTTTTTAATTAATAAAAATAAATAAGATGCAACCAGGGTTGCAGCCCTGGTTGCTTTTTTGTAGTTTACTACTACATTTTCAGAAAAAGTCATACTTTTAATATTATGGGAATCTCTAAAAACTCCCATTTAAAGAATACGGAAGTTTTTAGAGGTCCCCTTATTAGAAATGGAGTAAAAGAAATGAAAAAAATATGTATTTTTGCATTGTTATTGCTATTTGGTATAAGCCTGATAGCTGCAGCGGAATGCGGGGATGTCAATACAGATGGATCGGTAGACATCGTGGACGCCCTGCTTATTGCCCAATATTATGTAGGACTGGTTCCGTCGAATTTTGATTCAACGGTTGCAGATGTAAATTGTGATGAGCAGATAGATATTGTAGACGCTTTATTGATAGCACAATTATATGTCGGCCTCCTATCCCAGTTAGATTGTTGTGATACACCAACACCGGCACCAACACCTACACCACAGGAACCAGAGACTGTATTTGCCGTTAATTGCGGCGGCAGTGCTTATACCGCCTCCGATGGAACACACTATGCAGCAGACACAGGATATTCGGGAGGAACTGCCTATGATAATGGTTCATCGGTTTCGGGAACCTCGGACCCAACCCTTTATTCGACTGAACGATATGGATCCTGCACTTATTCTGCTTCGGTTCCCAATGGTGATTATCTGGTGACTCTCCATTTTGCAGAGAATTATCACACTTCTTCAGGATCAAGAGTTTTTAATGTTCTCATCGAGGGAACTCAAGTTACCAACAATCTTGATATCTATGCTCAAGTGGGAGCAAGTACCGCCTATTTATTAGAAAGTCAGATTACAGTGAGTGACGGGGAGATCAATTTTGAGATCACCACTGTTACGGAGAATGCAATGATTAATGCCATAAAGGTTGATATAATAGCTTATTCCGGCGAACCTGTGGCCCAATTCTCAGTAAGTCCGTCTTATCCCAAACCCGGGGAACCGGTGACAGTCGATGCTTCCACATCCTATGACCATGACGGATCAATTACTCAATATCAGGTGAATTGGGGAGACGGGGCTACAACCAATCGTGCCCTCACCTCCCACGCATATACTCATGAAGGCACCTATACAATTACTCTTACGGTTACGGATAATGACGGCAAATCGGATACAATAGAAAAAACCATATATATCGGCGATGAGCCGGTTGAGAGAACCGTTGACATTCCCGGGCTCTCCGGTGAGACCCTCCGCATAACCGCTTATGGCCCTTATATGGCGCGGGTACAGGTCGCAAAACCCGGCGAGGCTTTCTATCCCAATGACCGATATGAAATAGTTGCCGATCATGACTGGGACGGCGGTCTGATTATTAATGATACCGGTTCGACCATAACCCTGGCGACTACCGCGGTTGACGGCATCTCACTCACGGTGACAAAGAATCCCCTCCGCATTTCTTATTCCACCAGGGATCAGAGCGAACCTCTCCTGACCGACCGGGACGGAGTTTCCTGGAGCGGCAATACTGTGACAGCGTCCTTTACACCGGTGCAGGGTGAGCACTTTGCCGGTCTGGGACATCCAAAGTACGGCCGCCTCGGCAAACTTGACAGGGCAGGAACCAGTGTAAATATACCTAACGGAATGAATGAAGGGGCCCTCGCTGTATCTTTTTATGTTTCCTCACGGGGATACGGAGTATTTTTAAATACGACCTTTCCCTATACAGTTTCCTTTGGTGCGAATAATAACTATTCACTGAAAATAGATGGCGAAGGCTATGGCGGACAAATGGATTATTTCTTTATTGCCGGTCCGCAACTCACCCGGGTAATCGACCGCTACACCCAACTGACCGGACGCCCCCGGCTGCCCCAGAAATCGATCTTTGGTCTGCACCTTTCCGATAAATCCGACCCGCAAAATGACGGCGAATCCTGGTGGAAAAGTATGATCAACAACCACCGGAATGCCGGATATGCCTTCGACCACCAGGTCAATGACAATGCCTGGCGCGCGTCGAATGAGCAATACTCCGGTCAGAAAAATTCCTGGTTTGCATGGCGGGCAGATCAATTCCCCGACCCCGCTGAGTATAAGAGATGGTGTGACCAGAATGGGGTGACAGTAACCCTCGACCTGAACAGGCCGGGCATTCAGCTGAACCCGAGCTGGCGTGATGCATATGATATCCACGGGAATACTTCCTATGGGGCATGTCCCGATTTCACCAACCCCGGGGCAAGACAATGGATATGGGATCTGTTTTGGGATAATGCCTTTAACCCGGCCATCGGCTATCCCGGCGACGCCATATGGCTGGATGAATTCGATTATCCCGATCATAGCCATTCAACCACACTTTACAGCGGCAAGAGGTGGGCGGAAGAATCAATTAATTACCATCTCAATCTGCAAAAGGCATGCGTATACGAGGGCTGGGATCAAGCCATCGGTGAAGCAAAGCGTCCCTATTTCTGGAGCCGCGGGGCAACCGGGGGCGCACAGCGGTGGAGTACATACTGGACCGGTGATCTCGATGGCACCTGGTCGGACATGACATATCAGGTGAGGGCGATGCAGTCCGCCGGAATATCGGGATTCCCCTATTTCAATCACGATGCCGGCTCACACTTCAATCTTGCTGTAAATGAGGACAATATCTACAGGCAATGGGACATGGCATTTGGAAGCTTCACACCGATCTGGAAACCCCATGGTCCAAGTCACAAGCGATGGCCCCTTCAGCGCAACAGTACCTGTCAGAATACAGCCAGAAGATATATTACCGCACGCTACGAGATGATACCCTATATCTACTCATACGCCCGTATCGCCCAGGCAACGGGAATTCCCATGGTCCGCTCGATGTTCCTCGAGGACCAGAACAATTCCACGGCGTGGGGGAAAGATCTTCAATATATGTGGGGAAAGGAAATGCTGGTAGCTCCCAATTGCTCTGATGGCAATAACAATGTCTCCGTATGGCTGCCCCAGGGCAATTGGTATGATTTCTGGGATGACACGAAACACACCGGAAACAGCACCATGAACGTTTACACGGCAACCGGGGATATACCGGTCTTTGTGAAGGAAGGCGCGATTATTCCAATGGCCCCTTATGAACTATCCACATTTTTCATTCCCAAAGACGAGTTGCGGATTCACGTCTACACAGGGACAGACGGTTCATTCCAGCTCTATGAAGATGACGACATAACTGAAAGATTCAGGACAAGAAATGAATCCCGGTTGACCGAGATTCATTTCACCCAGCAAAACCTCGGCGTAGAGATCGGAGCGTCCCGGGGTACTTACAACGGTGCGCCGTCGAACCGATCCTATCAAATTATTTATCATGGATTGTCTTCTTCCGCACAGCTGAATCTCAATGGCACACCTATAACTTCTTACTCCAGCGCAGGTCAGATTCCGGCTCATCAGAATGGAGTGGTATGGGATTCGCAAAATCAGTTGTTGAATGTCTATGTGTCTGCCAGGAGTGTGAACAGCGCGTTCACGGTTTCCAGGTAACAGAGTTCCGGAACCCTTCTATCAGTATATTTTTTCCCATTTTTAAATGGGTTATTAAAGATGATACGCTAAGCTATACCTTAAATAAGGATACGCTTAGCTATCATCTAAATGATTATAAGTCAAATCATCAATTAATATTAATTAATGAAGGAGTTTTTTTATGAAAAGAATTACATTAGTAATTTTCGTACTATTCTTTTGCATGGGGCTTGTTTTCGCAACGGGTTCAAAGGAAAAGGAAAACAAACCCATCGTATTAAAAGCAGCAGACACCCATGCTATCGATTATCCGACTGTCCTGGGAATTCTTAAAATGGGTGACCTTCTGAAAGAATGGACAGACGGACGTATTACAATCGAGGTGTATGCCTCGAAGCAACTTGGAGAAGAGAAAGAGACAATTGAACAAGCTCAGATGGGGGTCATTGATATCGTGCGTGTCAGTGTCGGACCGGTAGGCGAGATTGTTCCCGAACTCAATGTGGTATCATTGCCTTATATATTCCGCTCCGAAGACCATTGCTACAAGGTTGTTGACGGACCCATCGGCAATGAGCTCCTGGCAAAAGTTGAAGCCCATGGCTTTATCGGTCTGGGATGGTACGGTTCAGGCCAGAGAAGCTTTTATAACACCAAAAAAGCAATTCGTTCCATGGAAGACCTTCAAGGGATGAAATTCAGGGTCATGCAGAACGAAGTATTTGTGAATATGGTTTCCGCCCTGGGTGCCAGCGCCACACCCATGGCGTATGGTGAAGTCTATACATCCCTTTCAACCGGGGTAATTGACGGTGCGGAAAACAACTTTCCATCCTATCTTACCAGCAGCCATTACGAAGTCGCAAAGTATTACACACAGGATGAACATCTCCGGGTGCCGGAGATTATCCTTTTTAGCAGGAAAACCTGGGACAGATTAAGCCCCGAAGATCAAAAGCTTATCAAAAAAGCCGCGGCTGAATCCGTTCCGTACCAGAGGAATGAATGGTCAAAAATGGTAGCGGAAGCATTTAAAAAGCTCGAAGACGCGGGGTGTGAAATTATTACTGAAATTGACAAACAGCCATTTATTGATGCCATGGCACCGGTATATGCAAAGTACTCGGATTTAAAACCCTGGATAGACAGAATTCAGGCAGTAAAATAAATCCCTGATTATGACAACTCTCCCGGGCCCGGGTCATGGGCCCGGGGATGTTTTTTGCTCAGACAAGTACAATGGAGAAATGAAATGAGAATATACAAAAAGATAATGGACCACCTGGCAAGAATTCTTTTTATAGTGACCGCTGCCATGATTTGCGCCATGGTTTTGATAATTACCTGGCAAGTATTCAGCCGGTTTGTATTGAACAAGACACCCAGGTGGTCCGAGGAGTCTACTATTGTCTTAATGCTTTATTCAGGTTTCCTGGGAGCGGCTCTCGCCTACCGGGAAAGGCTTCATATCGGTATCAAGTTCTTTTTGCTTAAGATAAAACAAAAAACACGTAGCAGAATATATTTTTTTATTGATATTCTCATAGGTTTGTTTAGCTTGTTCATGCTTATCTGGGGAACAGGTTTTGCATGGATGATGCGGAGTCAAACGCTTCCTGCGACGAAAATCCCCGTGGGTATTTCATACCTGCCAATCCCCCTTGCCGGTTTAATGCTTATACTGTTTGTTATTGAAAAAATCGGCGATGATTTTGCAGAACATAAAACCGGGACGAAGGATCTCCCTTTAAATATAACAGGAATGGAGGTATAGTGTGGGTCCCTGGATTCTTATTGGTTCTTTCCTTATATTAATTATTGGAGGTGTTCCGATCTCTTTCTCCCTTGGAATAGCGTCATTAATTACAGGCATATACCTGGGTGTTCCATTGATGGTTGTTCTACAGAAAGTCGCAGACGGGATGGACACTTTCAGCCTGATGGCGATTCCCTTCTTCATCCTGGCCGGAGCCATAATGGCCTATGGAGGAATTGCCAGGCGGATTGTTAATTTTTCCAGCCTTTTAGTGGGATGGATGCGCGGGGGACTCGCGGCGGTCAATATTATTGCCAGTATGTTTTTCGGCGGCATCTCCGGATCCTCCGTAGCCGATACATCTTCCATTGGCGCGATAATGATCCCTGTCATGGAAAAAAAGGGGTATGATAAAGATTTCGCCGTGAACGTCACTATCACATCATCTACCCAGGGAATTATCATTCCCCCCTCTCATAATGCAATTATTTATGCCTGGGCTGCCGGGGGGGGTGTTTCCATCGCCGGACTTTTTATGGCGGGTGTCATTCCCGGTATCATGGTCGGGATCGGTCTGCTTATCGTTTCCCTGATCATTTCAATGAAACGAAAATACCCCCGGGAAAAACTCGTGAGTTTTTCCGAAGCTATACGCATCACCAAGGATGCTTTCCTGGGATTGATCACGGCAGTGATTATTGTTGGCGGAATTTTAAGTGGAATTTTTACCCCCACCGAGAGTTCCGCCATTGCAGTGGTGTACGCGTTTATCATTACCTTTTTCGTCTACCGCGACATCTCCCTTAAAGCCTTTCCAAAGATCGTTTTCGATTCGGTGAAAACCGTGGCCATGGTGATGTTCCTGATCGGCTCTTCATCGGCCTTCGGATTTTTTCTCGCCTATCTGCACATTCCCGCGATGGTCACCCAATTCATGCTTGGTCTTACATCGAATAGAATTATTCTTATGATTTTAATCAATATCATGCTGCTTTTACTCGGCACCATAATGGATATGGCCCCCCTTATCCTTATCACCACACCGATTCTTCTTCCCGTGGTGACTTCCATCGGGATAGACCCGGTACATTTCGGGATTATACTGATGCTTAACCTTGGGATCGGCCTATGCACCCCCCCCGTGGGATCGACACTTTTTGTCGGATGTGCCATCGGGAAAATATCCATTGAGGAAGTGACAAAGACTATCTGGCCCTTTTATATTGCCATGGTGGGTGTTTTGATTCTTGTCACTTATGTCCCGGACCTTGCCATGTGGCTTCCACGCCTTCTCATGGGTAAATAAAAGTCCTCCGGAAGAGAATTGGCATAGGTAAACCGATTCTGTCGACAATGATGTAATAAATTATTCATTTACAGGAGTTATTTTATGACTGATGATAATTGGAATTTTTTTTTTAACAAGGAATCCATGAGCAGAATTTATAGAATTGACATTCTATAATCGACATGCTAAAATATTGATGTGAATCAATCCACACTAGAATTTTTAATGTAAACTATGCCGATACCATTTTTAGTATTTTCAAACGTGCTTACACCTTTGATAGCGGGGCTTTTTTTTCTATTATATTTCTTTTATTTTGTTCTCACTAATCCATCCAAGGCGCCATCCTATAAATTTTTTATCCTCTTTTTAATCGGCTTCAGTTTCTTTTTATTCGGCAGGCCGCTGCAATTACTCCTTGGTCCCCACCCCCTCCCCTTAATCATCGTGAATATCCGGCTTTTTTTCCTGTGTTCATTTATTTCCCCGGTCATCATGCTGGCCGCTAATATTTTTAAACCGAAGAGCGGACAAAAAAAAATTAAGGAAGTCTTAATCATCGTCATATGCATTTTCCTGGGAATAACCTATTGTATTTTTAATACCCTGGGAACAGATTCAAGTTATAAAGTGTTTGAATATGGAAATCTTACGGCATATGATAATCTCACTCCTTCATTCCTTCCCCCCTATTATGGCAGGGAGGTGACTATAGGAGTACAATTCATTACCGGCATGTTCCTTTTTATTTTCTCATTCTTTAAACTCTTAAAATTAAAACTGGAAACACCTTTAACAGAATTCATCAAGCATAAGATTTTTTTAATTAACAGCGGGATCCTTGTTTTTGCCCTTACATTTATTATCGGCTCACTGCTTAAACAATGGTGGATCTTTTATACCAGCCCTATTATCAGCGCCCTCCTCTTTGGCGGGGGTGTGCTGGCGGATATAAAAGAAATCTACAATTATAATGAAAGATTAATTCCCTTTGTTAAAGAAGACATTATTCATAATGTAACATTCAGTGAATTCTCAAAAAAGAAATTAATCGAAATGCTCCACTGCCTTGGGAAGAAAAGCGATCCGGATACATTTATCATAATAAAAATAAAAGAAACCCGCCAGAAATTATCGGCTAATCTAAAAAAAATTGATGAAATCCTCATCCTTTGCAAAAAGTTATTGTATAACAGCCTGGATAACGAACAGTTTCTTTTACTCCCATTGTCAAAGGATAAAATCGGAATTATACTTTGTTTATTACAGGATTCGAGCAGACAGATATATATCCTGGAAGTGTTGGAAGAAATTAAAGAAGCAATTGATAAAAACATCGGATGTATTGTCACCATAGGCATCGGGAGAAGCTATCAAAATCTTGAGGATTTAAGAATTTCCTATTATGAGGCGTTAAAAGCCCAGGAATATGCAGAACAATTCAATACCAGCGGTATTATTCATGTGGAAAATATAAACGAATCCGATAAACACATCAATACATACCCTGTTAAAGAAAAGGAAAGACTGCTCTCTCTCATAAAAGTAGGAGATGTTGAAAACAGTAAACTGGCATTAAATGAATACCTTTCAAAATTTACATTGTTTATTAATGAGAAACCGGAAATACTGAAAGTAAGGCTGTATGAACTGGTGGGGTCATTAATTGATTCCGCAATACTCGGCGGCGGAGATGAAGAAAAATTAAATTCATTAATTCAAAAATATTTTCATGATATTAATATTATGAAAGATGTAGAGCTTGTCCAAAAATGGTTAACCGAAGTCGTCATGGAAATTGTCCGGATTGTAGCCGCGGTACATAAGAAACGTTCCAGGATACTGGTGAATAAAGCCAAAGAATTTATCGAGTTGCATTATGCTCAATCCATCAGCTACAAGGATGCAGCAAAAGAAATATTCATCAGCCCTTCATATTTTCTTAGTTTATTTAAACAGGAAACAGGACTTACCTTTGTCGATTATCTCACCAGGGTCCGGATTAACAAAGCCAGGGAATTCCTCCTTACAACAGAATTGAATATAACCGAGATCGCATTAAAAACAGGTTTTAATAATGCCAATTATTTCAGCAGTATATTTAAAAAGATTGTCGGAACTTCTGCCAAGGAATACCGTAAATCTATCGTTGAACAGACATAAAATGATAGCGAAACTCATAATTCACCTCCGCAGAAAATGCAGAAAAAACCGCCTCAACCGTATCATTTAGATCTATACCACAACACTATTAAGAATAAGTCAACAGAAAAATCTGCAAATATCGTAAAAACCGCCACATTACATGAAATTCTTACCTAATGTTCTGTATATACAGAACATTAAAGCATATTTCGCGCAATCCCCCGGGACATACCTTACCCTATTAACTCCACAATAAAGAGAAAAAAAATCAATTCAAGCAAGGAGTTTGCTTCAAACTCCAGGGATCGTAAAGTTCGGCAGGGACCTGCCACTATTAATCAGATACTACAATATCTTTGTTGTTTCTTCCGGGTCCGGTATAATCGTAATGATCTTCATTTCTTTCCCGCACTTTGGACATACTAAGGGAGCACACCGTATACCTTCGTAATCAACCGGGCCCACGTGGACGCGTTTTCCCTGGAAATGGGACATCGAGCAATATATTGGGCAAGAGCTTCCTTTGCTTTATAATTTGACGAAAATAATCGGACGCTGTTGTCTATACTTAAACCAGAATTCTTCCAGGACAGCAGATTCCTGGCAAAATCGCCTGCTGTTTGGTAGGAAAGTAATCGACAAAAAACGATGATAGAAAATCTTGATTTAATCCTGTTGATCCTGTAAATATAATTTGGATGAAGAAAGAGAATATTATTCATATCCGTCTTCATCTGCAGTTTTTAACTCTGAAACGTAATCCTTTGAATGCTCGTGGACAGAACTTAAAGAGAAAATTTATTTATCGGTTCTTTTTTGCCATTTATGTGGATTTCGCTTACAGTGCATGACTGCTATTATATTGATTATGTTATTATCAATTATATAGTAAACGCCATAAGGAAATCTTCTAATCAATCCCCGGTGAACATTTTTATATATTTTTTGGAAAATTTCTGGTTCTCTTTTAATTATGGAAAATAACGCATCAAGGGAAAGTAGAAAATCAGCACCAAGCCCATTTGAGCATTCTTCATAATAATAATACACATCTCTGATATCGGCTTCTGCTTCAGTTTGAATGATAATTTTATTTGTCATTATTTAACAGGTTTGATTTTAGCGTATTCCAGGGAATTCCATTTCCCGGATTCAAATGATATGCCTCAAGTCGTCTGTCCAGTTCTTTTTTTTGTTCATCTGATAATTCAATGGATTCAGGAAATAATAGAATACTATCCCAGATATCTTCCACAAGTTGTATTCGTTCCGGGACACTTAATTGTAGAATATTTTCCTCTATTATTCTATTCATGTTGTAAATATATCATATTTTTTAACAATTAATCAAGTATTTATTCCGGATTCATGATAGGCGCCAGATGAGGATGGAATAGTACCCTTAACAGAAAAAGATGATTTCTGCGATGACCTCCCTTCTGAAGTACGTAAAATAAAGATAACAATTTTTGAGTATCAAACAATTTTTCCCCCAAATGCCTTGTGTGGAATTATAATTCTTACTATCATTTTAGGATATAATGCTAGTTGAAAAAATTACTATAGAAAATTACAAATGTTTTTCTGAGCCCTTTAGTATTACTTTCAATGAAGGATTGACAGTTCTTGCTGGTGAAAATGGCAGCGGAAAAACTGAGGTTGTTGGTTTAAAATCTGCATTTGCAATTAAAAGATTGACAGATTCTCTTTCCGGGATAGCAGTGCTGTCCTTTACCAGAAATGCTGCCAAGGAGATTAATGAACGTGTTAATAAATATGCCGGCCCTGATGCTTCGAAACACCCTCATTTTGTAGGTACTTTTGATAGTTGGCTTCATAATTTTATTTTCCAGCCATTTGCAGCAAAAGAGATGGGATTTGATGGAAGGGATGGTGATAAACGTATTAATGTAATTGATAATGAATTGAAGCGAGCATTTCTTTCAAAGTATAGTACCACAATTCCCCAAAGGAAAACAATTTGGGTAAATGAGTATTTCTATTTACCTGATGGGGATATTGAAGAAGCAACAGAGGGAAAGCTAAAGGGGTGCGATGCACAAAATCTTCAACAATTAGAGCAAAATAAAAAACGTTTCTTCGAACATGGGTTTGCTACCTATCAAGACGCTGCATATATATCCTACCGTTTATTAAAGAATAATCCCTCAATGAGCGGTTTAATCTCTAAAAGATTTCCTTGTATTATAATTGATGAATGCCAAGACCTTTGCTATAACCAATTAATGATGCTTTATTACCTTCGCCAATCGGGTGCAAGAATTCATCTTATAGGTGATGTCAATCAATCTATCTATGAATTTAGAAAAGTAAGCCCTGAAAAACTTATTAAATACGTAAATACTACAAACCCTATAGAAAAAAAATTAGATATAAATTATCGTAGTAATCAGTGTATCGTTGATGCTTGTTGCAGTATTATAGGTGATACCAGCCATATCGGTCACGAAAAAAAAAGAATTGTAAGCCCACTTATCCTCTGGCAGTATGAATCAGGGGAACTCTTGTCGTTACCAAAAACGTTTAGATCATATATAGAATCTCTTGACGATAAGGAATCTCATATAACAGAAGTGCTGTGCTCGTTCGTGGAAGAGGGCTTCTTGGACGGATAGATAAAAGGTTGAACGTATCAAAAGATTTAATGGATGAATTTATACA
>JAFGRV010000319.1 GCA_016934975.1 Spirochaetales bacterium
CGTTTTGATCCGCGCATGCCCCCGCTGACCCAAAGATAAAAACGACGATTTTATGACATGATCTGAAAGTAAAAGGTACATTAATACTGCAGATATATTAAATACTTATGTCGTTGGTGATCCGCCTGCGCTTTTGCTGCGGCGGACAAAGAAATACCAACAACGGCGGGGGTGGACTAGTGATTTTCGATATACGATATGCGATTGGTGATTTGTGATTTTTTGGGGGACGGACCTGGATTAAGGGGTTTTACTGCAGAGCACGCGGAGGACACGGGGATTTTTCTTTCACGCAAAGTGTTAAGGCGCTAAGGGAGAATATCAACAACCGGCTGGGGAAACCCGGGATGGCATCCCTTTTTCTGGAGCAAGTCCGGGGAGGAAGTATCAGGGAATCAGTGCTTTGATAACCTTTATTACTCTGTCGAGGTCATGGTCCGACAGGTTGGATCCGGATGGCAGGCAGAGGCCGTTCCGGAACAGTTTTTCGGATATGCCATTACCGTAGAAGGTTACATTTCTGAAAACCGGCTGCATATGCATGGGCTTCCAGAGGGGCCGGGATTCAATATTCTCGTTTTCCAATGCAATCCGGATGTTTTCCCTTGTAATCCCTCCTGTCCGTGACGGGTCAACCTGTATGCAGGTAAGCCAGTGATTTGAAAACGCCTCACCGGATTCGACCAGAAATTCAATTCCTTCCACATCGCCGAGTGCATGACGGTAGTAATCATGGTTCCGGCGCCTCTTCATCACCCATTCATCGAGCACCTCCATCTGTCCCAGACCGATGCCGGCAGCCACATTGCTCATCCGGTAATTATACCCGATCTGGCTGTGTTCATAATGCGGGGCGTCATCCCGGGCCTGGGTGGATAAAAAACGTGCCCTGTGGATCCATTCTTCATGGTCCGACAATAATGCCCCGCCTCCCGAGGTGGTGATGATCTTGTTGCCGTTGAACGAAAGTATGCTCATGTCTCCAAAACGACCCACCGGTTGGCCCCCGTACTTTGCTCCAAGCGCTTCGGCGGCATCCTCGATGACAGCGATTTCATATTTCCGGGAAATATCTACTATCTCGTTCACCCGTGCCGGCATCCCGTAAAGGTGCACATAGATGATCGCTTTGGGTTTCTCCCCTTTTTCAATGAGATCCCGGATGGCCCGTTCCAATAGTTCCGGGTCCATGTTCCATGTATCCGGTTCGCTGTCGATGAAAACGGGTATGGCGCCCTCGTAGATAACCGGGTTCGCCGATCCGCAGAATGTAAAGGACTGGCATATGACCGTATCATTCCATCCGACCCCCAGAATTTTTAATGCAAGATGAAGGGCAGCCGTACCGCTGGAGAGTACCACCGAATGGGCCCTTCCGGTATATTCGCACAACCGCTGTTCAAATCGCTTCAGAAAGGGCCCGGCCGGTGCGATCCAGTTGGTATCGAAAGCTTCCTTTACATATTCGATTTCGGAGCCTCCCATGTGGGGGGAAGATAAGTAGATACGGGATTTCAATGGAATATTCTCTTGCTTTACGGTAATTTTAATTAGCAAAAATAAAGAATCTAAGCGGTAAGGTATTTATCAATGGACTTAATTGTATTTTGAATCATTCCGATAAGTGCAGGTGTCATTCCCAGTACATTGCCATAAATATCATGAAGATCTTTTTTTGTATACTCATGAATAATCATATTTCTCAGGTCTCTTATCCGGATTATCATATCCTCGTTATCCACATATCCCAATTTTTCCCCGAGATTGACCCGGTCGATGAATGTATATACGTTTTCACGTAAAAGCAGCGGAACAGTTTTCAATAATCCCTGTGTATAAAGATCTGAAGTTCTGGCAAATTTAGAGGTAAGCGCATCAAATGATTCAGACTCCTCGAAGGTTAATTCAGGTTTTAATTCAATGGAATTACATTTATCATACGATTTTTTAAGTATATCAATTGAATTCAAGATCGATTCGCGGTGTTCACGGATCAGTGCGATCAGTTTTTGGTCTTTCCTGGTCATAACTCAATTGCCTGGTTTAAAATATAATCTTTAAAAGCACTTTTTTCATGAATTCCATAGCTTACGATATCAATTTTCTGTTCTCCGAATCTGTTCTTAAAACTCCGGGTTATTTCGAGTTTCATTTTCAATGTTAATTTATTTGCGGAAATAACCAGAATATCAATATCACCTCCTTTTTTATCATCATCAACCCTTGATCCAAAAAGATAAATTTTTGATGCCGGGAGGACCGTATGGATTTTATTTTTCAGAAAACCTGCTTCTTCCTTTGAAATTCTCATGTTTGCAGGGTTGTGACTATGCTACTTTAACAACCTCTAAATTAGTCATCTCTTTGTGAATTCCTAGTGTCTTAGTGCCCTTGTGGCTAAAGATTTTTCCCATCAACATCAAGCCTCCTTCGTCGGCTGATTGTTGATGGGAAACATTTGCGATGAGATTTATTGAATGTATAAGTTCTGTCCCGCTCCAGGCCCGCGGGGGAGGGCGGCAAGGGATGGCATCCGTAAGTGGGCTTGCGC
>JAFGRV010000320.1 GCA_016934975.1 Spirochaetales bacterium
ACCGGAAGTACGGTATGAGGGTGTACCCAGATCTGTGGAAAAATCCACGGTAACGGTCTGTGATGATTGTAAATCGAATTTCTTTTGCTCTATCGTATTTATAACACTATCTCCTTCCTGTACAACTTTAGATAAAAGTATGGTTTTTACCAAGAGTAAAAAATGCTTTGGTATGTGTATAAAAAGACATCCCCTGGTAAAGTTTCCTCTCTCTATATAGAGAGTAGGTTACAGGCGGAGCTAAAATCCAGGTAAAAGTGATCGACTCAAAGCGCTCTCTTTTAAAAAAACCTGTATTTATTTTTCTCATAAATACAAAAGATTTGCAGGTACTATTTTGCTATAAAATACAAGTATTTTGTTCATTTCTACGATAGCATCCGGATATGCAAATCAGATTGATCATTGATTCGCACTCCTGTCATCATGTATAAAAACATTTAAAGCACTGTTGAGTCTCCTGTAAAGAGGAAATATATTGCACCGGATGAACCCTCCTCCACAGGAGGAAACTCTCCCCCGCAGGAGGAGAAGTCACATGGGGGATGTTGCAATAAACAGTCAGCGCGGGTAAGAGGATTGTTGTTCACCGGGAATTAATGCCTTACTCACCTTTGACTTGTAAAACCGGGTATTTCGTGTTATATTTTACATATTGTGTTGAAGGATGTAACAGAATTGAATGAAAAAAGACAGCATGGTACTCCCTTTTTTCATTTCTCAATTTATGACAATGATAAAACTTTTCCGGACATGCATCCGCATTGGCATGATGAGTTTGAAATATTATACGGGATAAAAGGAAATGTCGAAGTCCATATAGGTGAGGATGTTTTTGTAATAGAAAAAGGGGAGGTGATCATTATCCCGTGTAAATATATTCACTCTTCCAATTCTTTTAATAGGTCTTTCTTTTTTCATGCAATTGTTTTTGATCCGGATATACTTTCCGGCAGTCTGCGGGAAACCTATGAAATGAATTATATTGAAATGATCAAAGAACACCGGGTCAATTATAATTTGCACATGAAAGGTCTGGTAGATTGGGAAAGGGATATCATTCTTCATGTCGGGAATATTATCCGTTATTACTATGAGAAACCAACGGGATATGAATTAGGTATAAAAGGGGCTTTATGCAGCATTTTTTTTGAATTGATCGCCAATAACCCGGTGATGAATAAATACGATAGTAAAAAAAAATTAGAATTGCAGCGTCTTAAAAATACGATTGTATATATTCAAAATAATTATTCAAACAAAATATCAGTTGCAAAAATGGCGGATAAATGCAATATGAGTGCATATTATTTCTGCCGTTTTTTTAAAAAAGTTATCGGGATGTCGCCATTCGATTATCTTAATAATTACCGGATTCAGGAAGCTGCCAGGCTTCTCAAAGAGACAGACTCTTCCATTACTCTTATTGCATATAATGTCGGATTTAATGACTCAAGTTATTTTTCAAAGATTTTCCATAAATATAAAAAGTGCACCCCCTCGGAGTTTCGAAATAGTTAAGGCACCATAGTCGTGTACGTGGAAAATTTTATCTTTACTGAGAATTTGATAGTATATCATATTGTCTTATAATATCCGGATTATGAGGATCAATCTCCAGAGCATATCTGATGAGATCACGTTTCACCTCCAGGCTGATAGGGAAATAGCTTTTTAGCAGGAAATCATTTGCTTGTTGACTCTTATATAAATCATTTAATATTTTTTCTTTCTCTAATTCATCCGGATCATTAAAGGATATGAGATGAGAGTAATCCACTCTATTTGTATTGTCCATGAAAAATTTTAATTGCCTTTGAGTTATAAAGAAATCGAAGTTTGTTTTTCCTCTTCCAACATCAAATTCTACTACCGGGAAATAATCAGAGTTTATCGGGAATGCCTTTGTTAATTCTTTTAAAGAGCTATAATCTGCTAAAATAAAATCAATAACATGATTTATATCTTCTATTCCGATTAGTTTAAGACTGTTTATAACATTTTCTTTCATATATTCATTTTTCATGTTCGTATATGAATATTTATGAGCATTTTTTTGGCCTACTAGCAGTATATGCTGGCTGAATTCATTATGCGGATAGAATAACAATGTATTTTCAAATACTTCATAAAATGTTTTAACAATGCTTAATAATGATAATGTCGGCATATTTATCGGCAGCCATGTAGAATATATGCCGTCATCATTTAAAATTCTTTTTCCATCAATAAAATATTCTTTTGTATATAATGAACTGCTTTCCGCAAAATATCCGGGCCAGATAGAATCATTCATAATGACATCATATTTCGTATCCGTTAGATGAATATAATTTTTTGCATCCATATATATCATTTTAACTTTTTTCTCCAGGTCATCTCCCAGATTGATATGTGAAAAATGCTTTTTGGATAAAACAACCATTTCCGGTGCTATTTCCACGCAGCTTATATCCGGAATATTATGGAATGTTAATGTTTTAGTGAGTTCCCCGGAGCCAAATCCTACAGTGAGAACCTTTTTGGGGTTTCCATGCAAAATTACAGGAAAATGTCCCTGTACTTTTTGCGTTTGCCTTAATAATCGGCTGTCCCCTGCTACATTTATACCCGCGGTTGTAATGACCTTTGTTTTATCATCTACATATTGATGAACTGAGGCTGTTGTATTTATTCCTTCTATTATATCTAATAATTGCACCTGACGCTGACCTTGTCCTTCATTTATATTCACCCATTCTATAAATTCACTTTCAGGATAAAAAATAAAAAATAGTAAAGAAAAAACTGCAATCGGAACAAGTATTATTTTTTGATATAATTTTGATAATAACAATATTATTAAAAGGCCGGCAAATATAGCAATAAATCCGAATATTTGAATAGAAATCTGGGAACCGAAGATTGGAATAAAAAGAAAGGCTGCGATAAGTGAGCCGAATACACAACCAGCTGTATTGATACTATACGCCGAAGCGATAGTATTTCCAATATTTTCACTGTATTTTGCTCTCATCTGAATCAACAAAGGAAAGCATAATCCCATTAATATCGAAGGAATAAAAAATAATAAAAAACTATATAAAAGATGTATATAGTATCCTTCTTGTTGTAACAAAAAGGCACCCAATGGTTTTAACCATGTTGCCTGGAATACCGGAAGTTGTATGAGATATGGAATATAAAGAATACCAGAGAGTCCGATTAATTGGGTTATAATTGCAAATAGAAAAAGATAATTTTTTATCTTTTTTGTAATCCAGCTTCCGATATGAGAACCTATGGCATATCCGAAAAGGTATATAGTGAGTATGGCGGAGAATACATAAATTTCTGCTTTTAAATAATGAACAACAGTTTTCATCCATAAAATTTCATATCCCAAGGCTACAAATCCATTTATAAATAAAAATATGTTTACATAAATTGGTATAAAACTTTTTTTTTGTTTTTCCTTTTGCATTTTAATTTTTATTCTTTTAATTTTAGATGTTTCAGCTTTTTTCTTTTCGATAATTGATATTAAAAAAGCAGAGAGAGCAATAATAAAATTCAGTCCCACTGCTATATAATACGTATAATATATACCTATGAGTCTGATGAGGTAAAAACCTGCTATATATGTTCCAACTAACGCCCCTAATGTATTGAAGGAATATAGTAAGCCGGATTTAAAGCCGGTTAACTCGCTTTTTTTTATCAACCAACCGGATAAGATTGGGAGGGTACTTCCCATTAAAACTGCGGGGATAAGCAGAATCAGTGATGAAATAAATATTTGTAATATGAGTATCACTGCAGAGGGGGGTGAAAATGTTCTATAAATAGTTTTATAAAGAAAATCAACCAACCATAAAAATACCGGTATCAAGAGTGCAAATAGTGATATAGCACCTTCAATTATTCCATACACTTTTATCTTATTTTTTATTTTATCTGCTCTATTCCTTACTAAAAATGCACCAAGGGCTAATCCTCCGATAAATACTGCAATAGTGATACTCGTCGCATATGTCGTATTGCCGATTATCAGTTTTAGTAATCTTCGCCATATAACCTCATAAATGAGGGAACATCCTCC
The DNA here is from genome assembly GCA_016934975.1 of Spirochaetales bacterium. Taxonomy (GTDB): domain Bacteria; phylum Spirochaetota; class Spirochaetia; order SZUA-6; family JAFGRV01; genus JAFGRV01. The sequence continues at coordinate 4,082 of JAFGRV010000320.1, forward strand.
TGAGATAAAATAGATGAAAATAATAAGAAAATTAAATTTACTAAATATAGATTTATTCATAACTTAAAATAATCCATTATTTGTTTTCAACATTTTACACAGAGTCTGCACCCGGGATAAAACCGTCCACATCCCACAAATCCTCCCAGGATCGGGCAGTTTTCCATAAAAAAACCTGACCTTTTATGAGGCGGCAATTTTTATCAATACCTGCTATGGCTTGCATTTCCCCGGGGGTAAGGGGATCCCCGGCCACGGCATGCAAATTGCTCAGATACTTTTTCCGGTGCACGGAAAAAGGGATAGGGACCTGTCCCCGTTGGACAGCCCATTTCAGACAAACAGCAGCCGGATGACATGCATGTTTCGCGGCAATTTCCACGAGTACCCGATCTTCCAGGTCCACCGTATCCTGGGGTGTTTTGTCACGTTCCGGCCTGCCGGGTGAACCGAGGGGAGAGTAGCCGATAGGTTGGATGCCATGTTCGACAATAAAGCGGAAAAGCTCCGGCTGCTGGAAATGGGGATGGAGTTCCATTTCATTACAGGCAGGTTTAATTGCCGCATCTTTCAGAAGCAGCTCCAATTTTGGAATAGTCATGTTTGAAGTGCCGATATGTTTTACAAGACCCATCTCTACCAGTTTTTCCAGCTGCCGCCATGTCTTCATATAATGAGAATGAATGTAGGGAGCGGCATGCGGGTCGCGCGATGTCACCCCGACACCTTTGGCATGAAAATGAGGAAATGGCCAGTGGATCAGGTAAAGATCCAGATAATCCAGTCGCAGATCCTTAAGGGACTGCCGGCAGGCAGGTATCACATCTTTTTCCCCATGTTTGTCGTTCCAGAGTTTGGAAGTGATCCAGAGTTCTTCCCTCGGCAAGCCCTGACTCATCACATTTTCCAGCGCCTCACCGATCTCTTTCTCGTTCCCATAAACTGCGGCACAGTCAATATGCCTGTATCCGCAATGGATGGCATCTTCTACTGCATCAGCGATGAGGGTGTCGCCGTACTTGTCCGAACCAAAAGTGCCAAGTCCGATGCCGGGAAGCCTGGCCCCGGTATAAAGAGTCTTCGATGGTATACGTGCCGGATTTACACCATCGGCTGCAATTGAAAATGATGCGGATGCTGATGCTGATTTGTTTTGTTCCATATTGTATACCTTCCTTTATCTTAACTCTTCATCAAATACAACAGCTACTTTTCCACACTTGCCCTCTGCCATCAGTTTATATGCCTCCGTTACTCTATCCAGGGGAAAGCGATGGGTCACAAGATCTTCCGGGTGGATATTCCATTGAACGATGCGCTCGACCACCTCTTCCATAAGCCAGATGCTCGTTACCCAGGAGCCGTAAATGGTTTTCTGATCATGGATAATATCCGGGCTGGGATTGAATTCCACAGATCCTCCTTCGCCGATAAAAACGATTTTACCCCATTTGCGTGTGGCTCTTATTGCAAGCTGTCTCCCCGATGTATGGCCTGACGCATCTACGGCGCGTTCCACACCCGTACTCCCTGTAATCTCCAGTATGTGTTTTAATGTATCCGGCCCGGAGACAAAAACATGGTCTGCGAGTTTTTTCTCCTCTGCGATGCGGCAGCGTTCCGGGACGACATCGACACCGATCAGTTTCCGGGCACCCATTGCTTTTGCAAGCATACAGGCAGCCAGTCCCACCGGGCCAAGGCCCACAACCAGCACTGCGTCATTACCGCAGATTCCGATTCTTTGCAGCCCTTCATATACGGTCCCGAATCCGCACGCCACCTGTGCTCCGTCTGTATACGTTAATTCCTCAGGCAGGAGCACACAATCCTTTTCATCCGCCAGGATGTAAGGTGCCATTCCGCCGTCCCGCTGCCAGCCATACGCAGCACGCAGAGGACTGGTGCAGCTTATCATATACCCTCTCCGGCAATCATTACACAATCCGCAGCCGGAAATATGATATAACACCACACGGTCGCCTTCCTTGAATCTCCGCATCCCCGGACCACATTTCACGATCTGGCCCGCAGGTTCGTGACCGGCGATCTTGTTCTGGTATCCCTCGGGACCTTTCCCAAGATGTTCCCGATAGATAGCCCTGATATCGCTCCCGCAGATAGTCGAGGATTTGGTTTTAATGAGCACTTCTCCGTGTCCCGGTTCCGGAACAGTAACCTCTTTTATCACTACAGTACTGTTTCCCGGCAAATAAGCCGCTTTCATTGTTTGATCCATTACATTCTCCTTAACTGTTTTCTGTCTCTTTGTTTCATTTTTACTTCGCCGCATTAATGGAAGTATTTATAAAAAATCACCGCCCCCGCCGGGGCGGTGATTTCCTGTCAAACATCAGTATGGTAAATCGTCTTTTATATACTCAACTGTTATGAGTTCTCACTATAATCGGTAATACTGACAATTTAAAAAATTGTCAGTATAAATACCGGTAAGCAAGAAAGGTTCGTGGCAACCGGTGCAGCTGTAACATGGCACCCTTTAGCAAAAGGACAGAATCAATTCGACATAGTATTGCGCAATCAAAAGCGCGTCTATGATATCGAGGGTTCCGTCACAATTGGTGTCCCCATTTGCCGGAATGAAATTCGCCGGATCAAGGTCCACGTAGTACTGGGCTGATAGCAGGGCATCGACAATATCAATCACGCCGTCTCCGTTTGTATCACCCAGCAGACCGGTATCCGAGACTTCAACACTGCCGGCGTTACCGCATGCGGTACCTATCGTGTTTGTTCCTCCATCAACAAGCTGATCAACATACAGCCCGAGGGTGGATGTTCCTTCTGCAATCGCATTAAAGGTGATGACGAGTACCTGGAGATTTGAACCGGGACCTGTACCTGAGGCATCAAACCCGGAGGCTGCTATTTCGCCGGGATTTCCCGTATTCGCGGCAGCGAGGAATCCGTCGGCTCCTTCTTCCACGTCCGCAACACTTAAGATAGCGGCATTATATGAGATGGTGAATCCGTATGCCGCAAGCTCCTGGCTTCCCGAATCCACCACAACATCGATCGTGAATGTAGAATCGAGGTTCTGTGTTGAATTCTCA
>JAFGRV010000321.1 GCA_016934975.1 Spirochaetales bacterium
CGTTATGAAAATTCTTGATTTCTTGTGAACCTGCGTTTCGCTATTATTCCACATTTTTTGTTCAAAAAAAGTGGAATAATAGCATATCAATCATATCAATGTTTATCATAAAAAGGATATTAAATCCTGTACATCTCAAACAGAATATCCCGACATTTTCTTACATTATCGAAGTGTATGCAGAAATCTATTTTGAATAAAAATATCTTTGCATTCCCCTGCTCGTTGGAACACTCATTTGGTTCCGGGCATAGCCTGCGGGATGTATAAAAGAATAGCAAAAACCTGGTTTTCTGTAAATACACAATTTCAATAACACAATAATTTAAGGAAGATAATAATCATGAAAAACCGACTCTCCTGCGAATCACCGATACAAAGATCTGCGGTTATTTGGATTTTTTTTGCTTTAATCGTTTGAGCATCTCATATTTACGCTTGTCTGTTTCATCTGTCTCATCTTCATTTTCATTCTCATCGCTATCTCGTTCCCTATCCCTCTCCCGGTCTCTATCCCTCTCCCGGTCTCGCTCCCTCTTTCGGTTTTCTCCGGTATTGCCTGTTTTTTCAGAAGTATTATGTGATGCATTTCTATTATGCTTTGAGGTTTTTTTCTTTAAACCTATAAATTCGAGGGTCTCATCCTTATCATGGGAAGTAATATAGAAAGTAATGGGAAGAATTATCATGATCGCAAAAATAGTAACGATAACTTCCCAGGAAGATATAATCTTAAAAAAGACAGTATTGATAATAATCTCCTTTAATGAATACTATTAGTATTCATTATTATTGTTTGTTGCTCATTCCCTCGCTGCAACGGACCTTTTAGAATATCATTACGCAGGCTACGCCCGCAACCAAAATCATGCTTTAAAGTACGCTTAAACTCAAGTTAAATCTTTATATTTAAAGCGAACCTGCGTTTCGCTATTAACTGCAAGGTTCTTGTTTTAAAACAAGAACCTTGCAGTTAATAGCATAAGAGATTTCAAGGATTTTTTCAAGGATTTTACAATGTGAGTACAAATAATAAAAAAATAATCGATATGACTTCTTGACATTATTTGATTCAGGTATTAAGGTATTATATTACCTAAATAGACGGAGATATATGTCATGACAAAAATTGTTAATTTATCGGAATCAGTGCTTATTGCTCTTCATTCTCTGATCATTATTGCAAAGAAAACACCTGAATTAATAAGCTCAAAAGACCTTTCAAAAATGACACATGCATCTGAAAATACCATAGCGAAAGTAATGCAGCGACTCTCGAAGGCTCTCATTATAAAATCGAGCCGGGGACCGGCCGGGGGCTTCACCCTGGCAAAACCACCGGAGATGATATCTCTCCTCTCAATTTTTGAAATTCTTGAAGGAAAAATTGATGAAAAAACATGCCCCTTTCATTGTACTTCATGTCTCTTCGGGGAATGTATCTTTGGTACCATGATTGATGATATGATTATAACCTTTAAGGAAACTCTTAAGAAAAAAACACTCGATAATTTTATCTAAATTTTAGTATTTTTATAATTTGGTATTTAAGTACCATTATACAATTCAGAAAGGTTGATGTAATTCCGGTTGTACTGGCCATGCAATCAGGAATAAAAAATAGAAATTATAAAACATAAGGAGGAAACACTATGTTTTGTTATCAATGTCAGGAAACAGCGAAAAATCAGGGCTGCACTCTTAATGGAGTATGCGGAAAGTCCGATGAGGTTGCAAAGCTTCAGGACCTCTTGATTTTTGTCTCAAAAGGAATCTCTTTTTGGAGCTTAAAAATTGATACGAAGAGCACCCTGCAAAAGGAAATTGATTCCTTTATTGTCAAAGCTCTTTTCACCACAGTGACAAATGTCAATTTTGATAAACAGCGGATCTATGAAATGATTCAACATGGAATTTCTATTTTGCTTCAGGCAAAAGATGAATTCTACAGGGAATACGAAGAAAAACACAAAAAGAAATATTCCGGGACAATCCCGGAATGCGCAACATGGAACTCCACGGGGGATATAATAGAGTTTATCCGGAAAGGAGAACAAGTAGGAGTCCTCTCCTGCAAAAATGAAGATATCCGTTCGCTTCGGGAATTACTTACCTATGGAATTAAAGGAATTGCAGCGTATGCGGACCATGCCTGGATATTGGGATTTGAAAACCCCGATATTACCCACTTTCTAAAAAAAGCTCTTATAAGTACTACGAATGATGAATTATCTATCGATGATTTATTTAATCTTGTGGTTGAATCGGGAAAAATTGCCGTGGATACCATGGCACTTTTAGATCAAGCAAACACGGGAACCTACGGATTGCCGGAAATAACCCAGGTCTACACAGGAACAACCGAGGGCCCGGGAATTTTGGTGAGTGGTCACGATTTAAGAGATTTTGATGAATTATTAAAGCAAACGGAAATGACCGGTGTGAATGTATACACCCACGGTGAAATGCTTCCCGCAGGAGCATACCCGGCATTTAAAAAATACAAGCATTTTATCGGTAATTTCGGGACATCCTGGTATAATCAGCAAAAAGAATTTGAAGATTTTAACGGACCCATTCTCTTTACGACAAATTGTATACAAAAACCCAAAGATTCCTACAAAGACCGGGTCTATACAACGGGTTTGGCAGGCTGGGATGGAGTAAAGCATATTCAGGACAGGGAAAACAATAAAGCAAAAGATTTTTCATCGTTAATCGATCATGCAAAACAATGCGGAAGTATTAAAAAGCGGGAAGGAAAGAACATACCCATCGGTTTTCATCACACACAAATCCTTGCCCTCGCAGACAAAATAATCGGTGCAATTAAAGCAGGCAAGATTAAAAATTTTGTTGTCATGGGCGGATGCGACGGCCGACAAAAAAATCGTGAATATTATTCAGATTATGCCCAGGCACTTCCTCATACATCAGTGATTCTCACAGCAGGGTGCGCAAAATACCGGTACAATCTCCTTGATTTAGGAGATATTGATGGTATCCCCCGGGTCATTGATGCAGGTCAATGTAATGATTCCTATTCCCTGGCAGTCGTTGCATTAAAGCTTGCGGAAGTTCTGGGAGTAAACGATATAAATGATCTTCCCATCACCTACAATATTGCCTGGTATGAACAAAAAGCAGTCTGTGTTCTCCTGGCACTTCTTTATCTTGGAGTAAAAAACATACACTTAGGACCGACACTCCCGGCATTTCTCTCACCGAATGTGGTGAATGTCCTGGTGGAAAAGTTCAACATCGGTCCCATCGGATCTGTGGAGGATGATATCAAACAACTGGCATAGAAGGTCATCGTTTATAATGACTCACGCCGTGTGTGAAGGCACCGGCGTGTGTTTCATTATCAACCTGTAAAATAGATTGTAATGAAAATTGATGCAAAAAAACTGTGGTGAGTAATGGATTTTTAGCGGCACTTCCTTTATTCAAAAAAAAGTGCGGAATTGTGAAATAAATGATTGACTTTTCCCCCGATTCGTGTTACTATTTTATTATTCATGCTACGAAAATAAGGAGAAACTACTATGCACATGGCAGATGCACTTCTTTCACCACCTGTCGGCGGAATAATGTGGGCAGCCACGGCAGCGATGGTAACATATTCCTCTGTACAGATTAAAAAAGAGATGGACACAAAAAAAATTCCCTTAATGGGAGTGATGGGTGCATTTATTTTCGCGGCACAGATGATTAATTTTGCCATTCCCGGTACCGGTTCCAGTGGTCACATCGGCGGGGGCATGATACTCGCGATTTTGTTAGGTCCGTATGCGGGATTCCTGACAATCGCGTCGGTTCTTATTACCCAGGCTCTTTTTTTTGCCGACGGGGGATTGCTCGCCTTGGGGTGTAATATCTTTAATATGGGAATAATCCCCTGCTTTATCGTATATCCCCTGATCTACAAAACAATTAAAAATGAAAAACCCTATTCCCCCCGGTCGATTATTGCAGTCATGCTCTCTGTTGTCGTGGGGTTACAATTGGGAGCCGTATCTGTCGTATTAGAGACTCTTTTCTCGGGTATTACGGCATTATCCATTGGAAAGTTTTTATTCCTCATGCTCCCCATACACCTTGCTATCGGAGCTATTGAAGGTGTCATTACTATTATGGTGATAAATTTCATCTGGAAAGCCAGACCGGATATACTGGAAACAACTCAATCAGTCTCCGCGAAAGAAAAAAAACCGCTAAAGAATCTCATAGTCGGTTTATCGATCGCGGCACTTATTACTGGAGGTATGGTCTCCTGGTTCGCTTCTTCCGATCCGGATGGCCTTGAATGGTCTCTTTTTCATACAACCGGTAAAGAAGAACTGGAAAATCCCGATTCTCCTGCCTATAACATGTCAGAGGAAATACAGGAAAAAACCGCGTTATTGCCTGACTATGATTTTAAATCCAAAGATAATAATCCGGGCGAACAAGGATGGCCTGCTGTTAATGCCGGCACTACTTTTTCCGGAATTATCGGGTCGGTTATTACACTCTTGATTATTGTCCTTTTTAGTTTTATATTACATTTTATCCGGAAAAAGAAATTTGAAAAAAATTCCACTCGATAATACAACACACTTATTTGTGTGGCATTATTGTTGCTTTATTCTTTCATTTGTAGTAAAAGTAAACTCATAATCCATGGGAACTATTGAAAATTCGATTTTCAGCATAAAAAAACTGGATGATTTGTCATATCAAAATACCTTTATACACCGCCTTGATCCGCGGATAAAGGTAATTACGACAATTGTGTATATTATTGCCATTGTATCGTTTAGTAGATATCAGATCACCGGTCTTTTGCCTTTTTTCATTTACCCCACGTTTTTGCTTTATTTCGGGAATATACCCGCGGGATATCTTCTTAAAAAAGTAATAATCGTATCACCCTTTGCGCTCTTTATCGCTTTGTTCAATCTCTTCTCCGACACAACACCCTTTGTGTATCTTTATTCCTTCCCCGTCACCGGCGGGATGATAACCTTCGTATCAATAATGCTCCGTTTTTTACTCACGGTGATCACAACCTTTGCACTCATCGGGACCATGGGTTTCATGCCCCTCTGTTTCGCATTAACAAAAATCGGCATTCCTTCAATTTTCGCCATGCAGCTCTTATTTCTCTACCGTTATATTTATGTTGTCATCGAGGAAACCATACGAGTCATACGGGCACATCATATGAGATCATTCAGTAAAAAGATAAAAATGAAAACCTTCAGTTATATCATCGGGCATCTTCTTTTGCGTACAATCGACAGGGCGGAAAGAATTCATATTGCTATGCTCTCCCGTGGATTTCAGGGGAAAATCCGGATCAACAAAACACTGAGAATAAGAAAAGCTGATATACTTTTTGTTCTCTTGTGGATCATATTCTTTATTCTCTGTCGATTATTCGATATCCCCGTACTGTTAGGAAATATTTTTGTGAGGTAACATATATGAGTCATCATTTTATAAAAGTGGAAAGTTTGGTTTACTCCTATCCCGACGGGACCAGGGCCCTGGATGGGATTAATTTTATGATCACTCATGGGGAATCGGTGGCCCTTGTGGGGGCAAATGGTGCGGGGAAATCAACATTACTCCTCCATATAAACGGGACCATTATTGCCCAACAAGGAATCGTCAACATCGGAAACATACCTGTAAACGGGAAAACACTAGATGATATACGCAAACGGGTGGGTTTTGTTTTTCAGAACTCCAATGATCAGCTTTTTATGCCGACGGTGTTTGATGACGTTGCCTTTGGTCCGTTAAACCTGAATATTCCGGTAGAAGAAGTGA
>JAFGRV010000322.1 GCA_016934975.1 Spirochaetales bacterium
GAGATGGAAGCAGACCGTATTGCAGAGCAGGTGATGCGGATGCCGGACCTTGTGTGTCCAACATGTGTGAAGGATGCACTACAATATCAATCAACAAACACCGGTATTCCGGTACAACTTCCGTATTTTCTCCAAAAATTCCGTTTGGATATTCGTTCATTTTTTTGGGATTCCTTTATCGCCCTCTCGAACCTGGTTGTTTTTTTTGAGTCTTTTGCCGGTCCGGCGGGCCGCAAGGGATCTGACATTAATGTGCCCGGATCTATGGAAATTATCGTACAGACAGGAACACGGAGGTTGTAGAAGAATTCCTGAAATGCGGCAGCGAAATGAAGATAATTGAAAAGTAAATTTTCACGAAATTATCAAAATTTGGTGGATTTCTCCGGATATTTTTGTTGGGTGATTTGCCATGATATTGTAACATAAGTGCAAATGGCGGAAAATAAGCCTTTTTTCCGCGGTCCTCTCTTCTGTTACCATAACCGAGGACCGGACCCAGCCGGTCAAGACTGGGGGAAAACATATAACTGAAAACATAACCGACTTGCCCGGGTATTTCAGCTATTTTCTCCCGTGTTACTTCACCAAATCCCGCGCCCTTCCACGATGAAATGAAAAATCCCATGAAGGCAAGAGGCTTGTCAATAGATGTGCATAGCACATAATCTGAACTATCGGAAATACCATTTTTTCATAAAAGAAGTCCATTTCTACCCAGGTGGACGACATATGTATGGAATTTCCTATATATTTCACAATAAGAAAGCAATTTTTTGGTGGTTTAATCGAATTCATAGTTATTTCTCACATTATTTAAAAGAGAGGAAAAAAAGATGAAAGAAAAACAATTAATTGTATGTTTCTGTTGTCTGTTTTTGGTTTTGTCCTGGACGACTTTCTCCCAGGATTCCCAAAAGACAATAGGTCCGGTAACACTATCCCAATCAGTCTTTAATCCGGCATATCCCCGGGACTCAATTACCTTCACCCTCACTGCAGATTCTTCGGCTGACCGGTATCATATTTATCTTGAATTAGGTGAAATTGACTGGATAGATGGAGATACTTCTTTTTATGTGAATGGCGGGGAAGAAAGGGATGTTGTGTTAAATGTATTGTGGCCTTATCTATCACCGCAGGAGAGGAGACAAACATCTATAACAGTAAAGGTACAACCGGGTGGAAGTTCACTTAATGAAATTGTCGATGAAGAGGGTATTTCGGTTATCGGGACAAAACCATCATTAGATCAGCGTAAGCTTTCAATAATACGAGATGGATATCCGAGAATAATTGTTACCATATCACCAGCATCTGCCATCGCTTATCCCACGATAGACAGTATGGGGAATGTTGATCTTTATTATGATACGGGGCTTCCTCTTGGGCTTATTGCCGCGCCACCTCTGCCTACCCCCTGCGGGAGCGGATGCGCCCAGGTCACCTTTGGTGGAATGTTCGGAGATATTACGATGACAAGTTATTTTACCGGTGAAGTAGTCATGGATGCGGATAAAGAAGTCACCATAGTCTATTATTTGGGCGAAGGTGATCCGACTCCGACGCCGCTTCCACCGGAACCGACAATTGAAATCATTGATGGATTGGGCGATGTTAATTTCGATAACAGTGTCGATATCATTGACGCGCTTTTAGTTGCACAATTTTATGTGGGAATAATTCCTTCGAATTTCGACCGGCCCAGGGCAGATGTTAATTGCGACGGTAAAATTGATATTATTGATGCTCTTTTAATAGCACAGTATTATGTGGATATAATCATGGAATTTTGTTGATGTATCATGGGAAAATGAGGACTTATTATCTAAATCACGGCAGCGGCAATTTTCCGGTCTGTGCATGGCGCACGTTTGTTCCGAATGGTCACAGGAATCCTGTTTCCATGGGTCTGATCAGTTGATCAGTTAAGGAAAAAATTGTTGATTAAAGAGAAGTCATGTCACTTCTTTTCAATCAACATTCCTGCCAGGGAAAAGATGTTCATTATCAAAAGGAAGACCCCCGCCGTTCTGCGAACGGGCTTTGCAGGTGGTCTTTTACTTCTTTTACTCAATGAAAGGATTCACCACCTTTACCGAATCATATATCTTCCCATGGGATAAATCTTCCAACCACAGTTCGGAAACACGTGCTATATTCACAGCAGCAATTATTAAGGAATCCCGGAAAGAGAATTGATATGTGCTATGGTATTCAAGAGCAATCAGGAAAATAAATGACAGCTAAACTGAAAATTTCCTGCAAGCAGTTTTTCCAAAAAAATAGTAAAAACCTCTGAAAAAAACTGCCCTCCAACAGATAAAACCTGCAGATAAAATAACGGACTTTAGAAAAAGACATAAAAGCAATTCTTAAAAACTTAATAGTTGCAACAAAAAACAAAAATGGGAAGCTATCCACGCTTCCCATTATCATTACTCTTTTGGCGGTAAATTAGGACAATGACATGTCCCCACATAATACTGAGCAATATTAAGTGCATCAATAATATCCACCACGTAATCAGCGTTCGAATCACCTGCCAGCAGGGGGGCAGTATATGCCGCGGGATTCAACCCCACATAATACTGTGCAACTAAAAGTGCATCAATAATGTCAATAGCACCGTCTTCATTCACATCGCCATAGGAAATTTCCTGAATCCGGATGACTGCATCCATACCCCGGACAACATCGAAAGCTGAAGCCGTTTCATCAATCATAGAATCAACTCTGAGTGAAACCAGGGCGCCTGATACCGGGGTATCTCCGGCAATAAAATGCGCGGTGAGTAAATGAAGGTTGGAAGAAGGCCCAACTCCCAAAGTATCAAATCCACTTATTGTTAACACTCCCGGTGTATTTGCATTTACTGCTGCAATAAAACCATCAGCACCTGCTTCAACACCACTATTCCCGATAGATGAATCAACATACATGATAACCCCGCCCTGGGGCATGGGCCAGGTTATTTCAATACCATATCCTGCCAGTTTCCGGGCTCCTGAATCTGCATAGACTTCCCAGGGAAATGCATCAGATGGATTCACGGTTAAATCTGCAGGACGAAGTTCAATAGATCCCTCGCTTCCTGGTGGTATCGTAGGATCGGGTGGTGACGTAGGCCCTGGCGGTGTTGGCTCAATATTAAAATAGTGAGCCAGAAGAGACACATCAGGTGTGGCCTGGTCTGCCGTGACTGTTATCGAAAGATTGCTATCCCCGCAAATCGGGTCCCAGCAAGAGAATCGCAACTCAGCCCACTGCCAAATGTGGTCTTCCAGAATAGTGAGGGTAACGGTAAAAGGCTCGTTATAGGGGCCGATGGTGAATGGGGTGGTTTCTATTCCATTATAATCCCCGGTATATTCAACCTCAACCCCAACGGGAGTATTTTCCATCCATCGGGCAGACACCTGGATGGAATATTCCGTTTGAGAAAAAACGGATAATATGGAATACAGAATAATACAGACGATCATTATCTTCTTTTTCATTTATGGTCCTCCTTAATTATCTGGAATTATTATATGATTTCAGACTGATACTGTCGTCCATTTGGGTAGAAATGGACGTTTTTATTGTTTTTTTCTCTTTATTGCGAAGTTAAGAGGGGAGGGTATGTCCCGGGGGATTGGGCGAAACATGCTTTAAGTAAGAATTTCACGTAATGTGGCGGTTTTTCTGCATTTCCTCCGCAATATCTGCGGACGCATTATCTGCGGACGCATTATCTGCGGACGTATTTTCCGTGGAGGTGAATTATAAGTTTCGCTATCATTAATAGTCAGGAAGTTTTCTACTTATAGCAGAAGACTCCCTGACATTTTATTCTTAATTATCCATGAGGGAAAACACTGATAAGTCCAACATAATACTGAGCGATCAATAACGCATCAATAATATTTATACTTCCATCAGAATTAACATCGGCATGTGCTTCGTCAAAATTTTCCGGGAAAAGTCCCACGTAATGTTGTGCTATCAGTAAAGCATCAATAATATTTATGTTCCCGTCATTATTCACATCTCCCAGATTCTGTATCGATGGAGGCGGTGTTGGCGGCAGACCTGTACCCCAGGACTGGTCTATCCATGCGGATCTATTTATTAAATAATCTTTTACAATTTGTACTTGTTCTTCCCATGTTTCTGTGGTTTGTGTGGAAAACATACTAATGGTACGGGTTTGAAGATTCGGCCATTTCTGAAAATTTCTCTGTGCACCATTAATTAATGGATTTGCCAATGAATCGACGAGATTTAACATTTCCTGATCAGATAGTGGACCGCTGCGTAATTCCCGCCACCGTTCTTGAATTCTATTGCGAAAGGTTGAATCCTGCATTAATGTATTGTACCAATCACATACGGTATTAAGCCCCATTCCCCCGGATTCATACTGCCAGCCTTCGATATTATTGACTCCGAAAGACCCCATACCGGTATAACAATCATATGCAAGATTGTAATCCCAAAGGGGTCCGGCTTTAAGTTTTTCATCTTTATCTTTATATATGTAAGTACTTCGCATATAAGAATCAGGCTGTTTCCCAAGCTCATTATGAATTATATAGTCTACAAAAGAATCAACATCGATAAATGCAGGATATCCCGTCGCAGGATTAGAAGGATTCGCACTATGAATGGAGTTGTGGACTTGCTGGATATAATTCGTTATCCATGCCAGCTGCTCCGGCACTAAATCATCGGGATCTTTAACTTCAAGATCGCTCCATCCGTTTCCAATAATTAATGGTTCTTCCGCGGCCATCATATTAAATTGCATAATATATCCGCCGGTAATTTCCGGTTCGGTAATATCAACATCTTTCAGATTTGCGATGTCAATACGGTCTTTAGATCGTTCGATTGTTTCGACAAATGAATATATACCCTGATAATCATCTGCACCCACGGATCCATTATTCTGATTTATATATACTTCTACAAATTTATATTCCGGGGATAATAAACCTATTGCGTTTCCGATTTCATATGCAAAATTAGTCCGGATTAGTGACTTGTCCACAAAAGGTCCGATGAGTGCCCAATCTCCATCAGGCCCCATACCGAAAATATCATATTTTTCATCTTCATCGCTATTATCCCGTAATTCAATTCTATAGGGTGCTTTTTCAAAATTAGCAGAAGACTGTCCCCGTAGATGATAGGCACCTCTTGTAGCAACAGCCGGTGTCTGAAGCAAAGATGTTTCCGGGCCATTCATTTCCATAAATACAATAGCCATGTCCTGATATTCACGGCCTGGTTTTCCGGCGCCATACCCATCAATTATGACAAGAGGCAGGTCGTGTACCGGATTTATCGAACAGGCGATATATACAGCGGTACCCATTTCACCAGTAAGTTCACCGTTAACAAAAGTTTGGGCTCTTAACTGTGTTGTAGATGTAAAAGTTAACGCACGATTATATAGTGTAGAATTATAAGAAGGCATCGTTCCATCTGTCGTATAGCGGATTTGAGAATTTACTATCTCCGAACTTAAAGTAACGGTCAAACTGCCTTGAAATGTACCGCTTGGTGCAGAAAAAATTATGTCACCAGTGAGCTGCTTTGCCTTATCGTCATTATATTCCTTATCTGTTTCTGCCGGGAAAAGATTGATACTGATAACGACAAAAAAAAGAATTGATAAAAATTTAGTTTTACTTAGCTTAAACATTATTCACTTTACTCCTTTAATTATTTTTATTATTTACATATTACACCATATATAAATGATTACATAGTATACAATAATAATTGGAATGTTCAAAGATAAATTACAGCAAAAACAGAAATTTAACGGCTCTGTGTTAATAATTGAATTCAGGTAACGTAATAATTTCGAGTCAAAATATACTCAAATGACAATCACCTTTATTTAACTACAATTGGAGTTCAATTACTATTGAACAACTCACTATTGCTTTGACAGGTAAATTTTTACTTATTATATCTTATAATAATGATAAAAATGCGACAATTGTATCTTTGTCAAAGCTAAAGTGTTTTGACATAATGGATTATAAAGTTGATGTCGTAAAAGCCATAAAATTTGTCTTTGGTTATGAAAATTTAAGTTAAAATTTCATTGTCAAAACACTATAATCGGAAATACTGATAATTCATAAAATTGTCAGTATAAAGAACAGCATTTCAAATTGTTTTTCAATAAATTTTCTTATTGGACAATATATTTCTTGCGAATTATCTAATTGTATACGTTTCTGTACCTCCGCATACTGCCGGATTTGATCCTATTGGATTTATGGTTCCCCCGGGACCGGCAGAGGATTTGATTATGTATTCCGTTGGTTCAAATTCAACGGAAATGGTATGATTATCATCAAGATTTTCGAATGTATATATATCTTGGGGATTTATCTTTATTCCATCAACAATCATGCCGCTTATAGCATAACACGCATCCGGTGCAATAGTATATGTCACGTCTGAACAGGCATCGTAGGTATTTTCTCCCGAAGGTGTGATTGTTCCGTTTTCTCCGGCGCTGGCTGTTATTACATACTGCATTTTATCAAAGATCGCTTCGATCGTATGATTTTCTATCACATCTATACACTCGTATATTGAAACGACTCCTGCCGATTCTCCATCGACCACTACATCTGCAATAAATCAACAGGGATCCGGTGTAATATCGAATATCTGGTTTCCGCCTTCATTTACCGATATTGCACCAGAAGGAGAAATTGATCCGTTGGATCCTGCCGTTGCAGTTATGGTATAAGAAATACCCGGAATAATTTCTATTATTACGTCAGTAGTCTGATTTGCTTTAGCCTTAACATTACTCTCTCCCGTCCCAAGAATGATTTCATTCTCATCATGCGCCGTTATTGTTACCGGTCATACACCCACTGTCAGATTATTATATATTACCGATTTTTCCGTTTGTAGTTAAACCTGACTATACAAACTAAAAAAGGAAATAAACCTTTCTCATGGCAGACCGGCTTCTCACGGTGACGGAACTCTCTTCATTACGGGAAGCTCCCTGTATGAGAATGGTCTGCATTCCCTGGTAATTCGAGTCAAGGTACACAGTGGCCCAATTAGAATCCCTCTCTGTTCTGCCGGCTTGCCACCTTATGCTGTTTATAAAATAAGTTCCCCTTTCTACTGTTGATGAATGGATTAAAGGATAACGAATGACCGGTCCGAAGAGCGGTGGCATATGCATTGGCTGCCATTCCGGTATTTTTTCACGGTTTCAAATAAAATAAAAAACATAGGAAGCGATTTTCATTTAGCAATAGAGCAAGCTTATTATTAATTCTAAGAAATATAGAGGTTCTTGCAAAAATACCTTTTAATATTATTGGATTTTTGCAAGAGGCTAATATATAATAAAATATCTAATATAAATTGAAAATAATAAAGGTTTGTGCAAAAATACCAGGTGAGTACTATCGTTACATTATTTGTATAATTAGATGTCATTACCGACAAAGGTTCAAAACATCAGGAAAAGAGGTTGATGGGTGAAACGCACTATAATACTGGTTATAATATTAATAAGTTTAAGCTTTGTCTTATTTGACTGCCGGACAAAAGTGGTAAAAGATTCGGAACCTGAAATAGATATGAAACAGGAAAAAGAAGACCTGCCGGCTGCCTTAGAACCCACAGGTTCGTTAATTCCAACATCTGAACCGACAATACCACCAATAAAATATCCCATAAAACACATGGATTCACATAAAATTATGTATTATGAATATAAAGATTATGTATCTGTCTATGGTTACGATGGCAAAGAATCTTCCGTTATTATTCCGGACACCTACAATGGAAAAAATGTTACTATAATAGAAGAATTCGCATTTGGCGATAAAAAATATCTGAAAACAATCATCCTGCCCGGAGGCCTTACCAGTATCGGTAAGAGTGCTTTTTATTATTGTAAAGGCCTGAAAAGTCCGTTATCCCTGCTCCCGGGGCTCACTTCCATAGGAAACCAGGCTTTTTATGAGTGTTCCGGTTTATCAGGTCCTTTGACCCTGTCCCGGGACCTTACTTCCATTGGGGATCAGGCATTTTTCAATTGTTCCGGTTTTACCGGTCCTTTGACCATGCCCCCGGGACTCTCTGCCATCGGGGAGAGGACGTTTTCCGGTTGTTCGGGTTTTAACGGTTCTTTAATTATGCCGGAAAAACTTACTTCCCTTGGAAGCAGAGCTTTTTATAAGTGTTCGGGCTTTACCGGTTCATTAGCCTTGCCCGAAGGCCTTACCTCTATTGAGGATTATACTTTTTACGAGTGCAGTGGCTTTAACGGGACATTAACATTCCCACCGGGAATTACATCCATCGGGTTGGATGCTTTTGCCGGATGCAAAGGTTTTACCGGTTCTTTAATCTTTCCTGCCGAACTTACCAGGATAAAAAAATGTGCTTTTTGTGGTTGTTCAGGGTTTACCTTATTAGTATCGCCATCACGTCTCTCATATATCGAAAATTCAGCTTTTTCACATTGTTCACATCTTATCCTTGTACAGTGCTTTGGCACACGCCCTCCCGGAATTGGTACGGATATATTGAGCAAAACCCATGAGGATTTACAAATACAGGTTCCCGAATCATCGGTTCGTTCATATAAATCTAAATGGAGAATATATGAAAGCAGGATTTCCGCTTTGCCGTAAGGGGTAACAGGGGATTGCCGGTGGAATCGTTCACATCCACTCTACAGAAGGTTATGTTCCACCCCGATTGCCGACCCGTAATGTTTTGTCAGATGAAGAAAGGAAAGCCGCGGTACTCCACAATTTTCATAAAATGGCAGTCTAATACCTCCTCTGGGAAGTTATCTCCGGAAAGATAAAAAAAATGCTATTATTTCCGGTTCAATATTCAAAGAAATGAAGATCATTGCGATTATACCGGACCCGGAAGAAACAACAAAGATATTGTAGTATCTGATTAATAGTGGCAGGTCCCCGCCGAACTTTACGATCCCTGGAGTTTGAAGCAAACTCCTTGCTTGAATTGATTTTTTTTCTTTTTATTGCGGGGTTAAGAGGGGAGGGTATGTCCCGGGGGATTGCGCGAAATATGCTTTAAGGAAGAATTTTCTGTGGAGATGAATTATACGTTTCGCTATCATTTATAAACAGTTATTAAAAATCCTTAAGGACACGCTGTAATTGTGAGAATAATCATAATAATCTAAGGATATTATCAGTTTTTGAGGGCTATTGCCGGTAGAATCCACCCACGAATTCTGCCAAGGAGGTATTTATTTAAATATTGTCATTATTATTTGGAATATTCTTTGGTACAAAACCAAAGCGTTGAAACTTTTCAAGATATTCATCATTAAGTATTGGAGTTGCAACCACCAACAAATGCTTTGGTCTTGAGAAAGCAACATAAGCTAATCTCTGATATTCTTCTTTTCCTTCAGGTGGTTCAAGCCAGTCCTTGTAATACCCACCTTTAGAACCTCGCCTATCAGGAGCAGATATTAGTAATACAGCATCCAAGGTTTCGCCTTTAACATCATGAATAGTGGTCATTCTTAAACAATCATCAGAACCTGTAAAACAGGAAGCCACAAATTCATCGCCCCTTTTATCAGGTGCCCTTATTTTCCGGCTAATCTCTTCAAAGGTCTTTTCAGGTGTGGGTATTTTTTCCCAAAATACTTCTAAGAAATTTTTGATTGGTCGAGTACAATTTTTAAGTTGTAAGGTATCTCCTGCAAATATAGTAGAATATAAATCATAGCTGGAATCAAGTAAATCGCTAAGAAAAAACCGCCATGGAATTGGATCTAAACATTCCGTACAATATTGTTTTTGATATTGCCCCTTCCCATCGTATGCAAGACGACATAATGATTTACCAAATATCTTCAGCGAATACTCTATATCTGTGGTTCTTCTTTCTTTCAAATGCCATAAATAAATTGCTTGTATAAATTCATCCATTAAATCTTTTGATACGTTCAACCTTTTATCTATCCGTCCAAGAAGCCCTCTTCCACGAACGAGCACAGCA
>JAFGRV010000323.1 GCA_016934975.1 Spirochaetales bacterium
AATGAACAAAGATAAACTCAACTTTCCATTTATTAAGTGTATTTAATTATTTATGGTAAAAAGAGATGTCAAACTCACTACAATTGGGAATACAGACAATTCATAACATTGTTTGTATAATTAAAAGCAGGGTATCCTGCAAAACCAATCCTTATCACGGTAGAGCTGTTGGAGTTGCCGTCGGGACAGCTGTCGGTTCTGCCGTAGGAACGGCCGTTGGTTCTGTCGTGGGAACGACTGTTGGCTCAGCTGTCGGTTCTGCCGTGGGAACGGCTGTCGGTTCTGCTGTCGGTTCTGTCGTGGGAACGGCTGTCGGCTCTGTTGTCGGTTCTGTTGTCGGTTCTGTCGTGGGAACGGCTGTTGGCTCTGCTGTTGGCTCTACCGTAGGGACTACTGTTGGCTCAGCTGTCGGTTCTACCGTAGGAACAACTGTCGGTTCTGCCGTTGGAACAACCGTAGGTTGGGAACTTTCTTCCAGAACTATCACATCACCACAGGCAGTGTACGGATAGTCAGGACATGGCCTTTGATCTTCAGGAATGATACTTCCCGTGTTTGCCATCGCTGTTACTATCGGCGTCATCACACTATCAATCATTTTACTGACTGTAATCCCCACATCTGTTTCAGGAGGGAGATTATATAATGCATGAATCTGGTCACCCGGGGGATTTTCAATAAATTTGACAGGACTTATTATATAATCGCCATCTGTATTCTGGTATGACACTTCGATATAAAAAGAACCGTCTATACCCGAACTATCTATCGCTATACAGGCTGGATCCGATTTATAAAGGTCCATATTAAAAGCGGATAAATGGGTTATTTTTCCAACGTATGCCTGCTTCGCCCTATCGTAACGTGCATTTTCAATAGTATTCCAGATGCCTTTTTTTTCATCGTATATAAGCAGAGGAATAGTCGGTTTTATTGTACCATTAATTTTCATCTGAATATGATTCAGGGGAACACTTATGACAACTGCCTCTCCTTTTTTTATCTGATACATTTTTTTCTCCGCGAAGACGGCGATGGTGCATGCGCCGAAGGTCTCCATGTATCCTGTTTCATTCCTGAAACTAGCTGTAAAATCTCCCGGCATGGAAAAGGGATCATAGATGTCCACTGTGGAAACCGATACACTCACTTTGCCCCCGGGAGGCGCTCCATTTGCATCTACCAGGGAGTTTGCAGGAATTCTGATACTGACACCGGGATTGCAGGAAGAGCACATTTCAGAGTATTCCAGGACTCTTTTTATCTGCTCACTTGCATTTTCCGGGAACCGTAATTCCGGAAATCTATGCCAATCAATCTGACTCCTGAGACTTTTCCCGCAGGATACGGGAATAAATCCCTTTCTATCGATAATGATATTATCCTTGCGTGGATCTATTTCCTGTACTGTTGCATCCGGTAGAATCCATCGACCTTTTTTAATACCCTTTACATATACCATTGAAACAAATGCAAATCCGACTTTTCGAATATTAAGAATATACCTCGGCCGCTTTGGCATTGGGCGTATAACGAGCTTAAAAAAACCCTTCCTGTCGGTTTTTATCTTTTTTCCATTTATTTCTATTTCCGCGTCAGGTATTGGTTTCGATGAACGGGAGAGTACCATACCGGAAAACTCTGTTCCTTTGACAGAAAAATCTCCCTGTCCCTTTAACAGAATATCACCGGGAAAGAATAATCGTGTCATTTTATTTGCATCAAACTTTGAATTACTGCAGGAACATAATAAAAACAAGAAAAGAAAACTTATACAAAAAAAATATAAAATACCGGATATTTTTATCGCAACATTATTTTTTCTCCCGGATAGTATATGATTATTACGCATTAGACTCCTCCTTATATAAATAAAAAAAACAGATTATAAATCTTGTTAAGATATTCTTCATCAATATTCTAAAGGAAGTATAATTGATAAAGCGATAACCATGCAAGCATTTTTAAGAAATTCGAACATGGAACTCAAAAATGGCAGGAAAAACAGAGAACCATGAATTTCAGGTTGAATGAAATTAAATTGTTTGACGTTAAAAATATGTTAGATTCTGTCCACTGGTGTTTTTTTACTATTATTCTCTGTTATCCCCTATATTAAAAAAAGCAAATAAAAATAATGCAGGAGTTCCTTGCATCGCGGATGATCCAGGTATTCGGGAAGCTTGGAAAATGCCATTAAAGCCTTGACCGATCCCCGTATGCGGCTTTTAACAGTTTTATTTCGAGCAGCCATTCTATGATTTCTTTATTCATCACCCAAACTCCCTCTTTTATAATGAAATATATGATAGTGCATAGATCCTTTGAAGGCAATACTTAAAATTAAAGCCTACTAAATTCCCGGAAGCAAACCCTTAATCCGTCATGCAAACATCTGCCTGCATCATAATCTCATTGTCGCAACAACATGGTCATAACAAAGCCGCCTGTTGTTACGCCTCAGGACACCTGTTCCAATTCCCCCAGACGCCTGGCAATATCATACACAAACAAAGTTATCGTTGGTGAAGCTTTCTTTTTGTTGGAAAAATCCTCTTCTTTATAAACCCGATACATACTTTCCGGTGTAAAACGCATCTGATCATCGGCTTTGGATACAAGAAGTTCCCACATTTCTAAAAACCTTTTGTCTCGATGAAAAAAAGGATAAAGGCTGATAGTATCGACGACATGAAGCAGATTATACCAGATGAGTGGGAATTTTAATTTCTTGAAATCCGTTCCTATTCCAAAAAGAAAATATTTCTTTTCCTTACGAACTTCCCAGTGATGCAGCAAAGCGCCAACTGCTTTTTTAGCTGCTTCGGATTCACGCAACTTTGGATTTAGACCCAGTGCTTTTGCTGCCAATAAATTGCCGTAAGGACAGATACTGGTTTTTGAACCGGGCCCCTTAAACTTGGGTTTGGAGCTTCGGCAACGATATCCATTCTCATCCGCCATATCTATCAACCGGGACAAACCATTATTATACACACTCTCTTCCATTCCCATTTTTTGCAGGGCATACAATATCTGGGGGAAATCACATAAGGTCCACATCCATTCCGGCTTATCGTCTCCGCCGAATACTTTCGGTATTTGAATCCGTATATATATAATACCGTCTGAATCCTGTTTGTTCATTATCTTTTGTAATATAGTTGTTATACCGGGATCGGATGCTTTTATTCCGAGATCTGCCAGTAATGCCAAACGATGAATCAGTAAATCAGCTTTGTCATGACGGGTTAACACCTCCTGATCCCATTCCTGTAATAAGGTTTTATTCGAAACAATAAATGGATCTTCTAACAAGTCCTGCCTGGACACCGACGATTGTTGAAACAATTCCGAAGCTTTAAAACGGACATACCCTGCTTTTGATTCATGAAGCCAGGTGATGGTGTTTCCCGATACTTTCATATTTTTCTCCTTTATAGCTTTCAACTTTTTATTATTTAAATTTTATATGGTCTGTTTCGCATATTTTTTTTACAACATCTTTTCCACTCTCTGCTGCCATTATCAGACTCATACCTTTTACCCATTGACCAATCATATAAAAATTATCTATTCCGGGTAATGTATATTGAGGGTTCATCATCAATTCTTTTATGATTTTTTTTGTGAGCATGAAACCTAGTGAAGCTTTCCAGTTATTTGTATAGCGGACTGTGGTTAAGGGAGTGGCGACATCACTTATCTCGATCTGCCCGGAAATACCCGGCAGCACCTGCTCCAACTGAGAGATCGTAGAATCCAATATCTTCTTTTTCTCTTCGTTGTACTTTTCGTTTCTGTACCCGATTTTTTCCCACCAGTTCAATTGAGATGGATATAAAATCGTAATGGCTGTTTTCCCTTTTGGTGACAAGGTTGGATCAAATGCATAATGTTGATACCACAAAAACTTCTGTAGCTCTCCTGCGATCTCGAAGGGAGTTTCTACCTCCACTTTTACCGCATGTGATATACCAGTCATGTCCCTGTTTACACCCAGTGATACCTGGATAAATGATTGATAAAGGGGCTGTGTCGCATAACGTTCTCTTATAGCGGGAGTTGTAAACCTATCCCCGAGCATATCAAAAAGTGTCGAGTGTCCGTCACAAGCCGAAATGATGATATCAGCTGTCTTCACTGTCCCGTCATCAAGTTCAATCCCTGTTACCCGGCCATCAGTCACATTGATGCGTTTCACCTTCTTTTTATATTCTATTTTTCCATTCAATTCACAAAAAATTCCTTCTATTTTTTTTGCAAAGGACAATGAGCTTCCCTCCGGATAACCAATACTTTTTAAATGAAACATAGCCAGAAAGAAAAATATCTGAACACAGGGAATATCCGGATAAACAAAAAAGTTGGTTAATGCATCGCGGATAAGAGGATCCTGAAAACGTACGGCATATTCTCCGACATTGAACTCTCCATATTTCTTTAAAATCATAATCCCTCTTAGAATGTTGACTGCTTTAAGGAGAAACAGTAAGGGATTCTTTCTGCTTGAACGTATGAACCAGGAACACCTTTGAGCAGCTTTACAGAGCGTTTTAATTTCCTTTTTATCTGCAGAAGACAGTGAGCGCAATTCCTTTTCCAGCCTATGTATATCTGTGTAAAAATTCAATGTCCTCCCGGAGGTGTCCTTGTGTGTATTTATAACTTCATGATAAATCATCTTTGTACCTGGCAGAACTCCAAGCTCTTTCCAGATGCGGTATACATCCTGGAAAGGAGAGGTTCCTCCAACCCCCATGAAATGCAAGCAGCCTTCAAAAGTAAATCCTTTGCGTTTCCAGGCAGTACACATTCCACCCGGAAGGGAGTGCATTTCATATATTGTCACATCATAGCCGTTTTTCCGTGCATAAATCCCTACTGACATTCCGGCAATTCCGGCCCCAATTATGATTATTTTTTTCATATTTCTACTCCTTTAGCCAATCATAAAAATCAATATGGTATTTTTGTAATTCAAAGACATCCTCAATTACCTCCCTTTATTTTCAATGTGCATATGATACGAAATAAAATCTTTCCACCTGGACTCCGGAATTGATTGAAAATATAGTTTTAACTGTTTAATCGAATAGTTTTCCGGATAATAGTTTTCCGGAACAGGAACCTCCTGAGCATAACAGATGTTATAATAAACCGGTCCGATATATAAAATACGGCGTGAATATTCCATTTCATCTAAGTCATCAGATAAAAAATTATTAAGGTCCGCATAAAAAGTATTTGTGAGACGTATTGCTTCTTCCATATTAAATTGTGTAAATAACCGGTTTTTAAACTCCTCGGTTCCCGGATCTAAACATTCAAATAAAAATACATTATTTAATAAGCCATATTCTTTTAAGCTGTTTTCAAAGGGCTCTCTTTGTATTTTTCTCCGGATATAGGTATTTTGAGCAAAAAGCCTGAATCCAAAAGCTTGTAATAAAAACCTGGCATCTCGTCGTTGCTTTTCCTGTTTTGTTGTAAAAGAAAAAATAACGATACTGAAATCTTTAGCATCTCCTATATCAGATGTAAGAACCTCTTTAACATTTAATTGACTAGGTGTTAATCGAAATCTTTTTATTTTATTTTCATCGGTAAAGAAATCTATTTTTTTAGTTCTCATTATCCTTGAAAGGGCGGTCCGTAATGCCCCATATGTGTAGCCTGCATATTCACATATATCACGCATATGATGTATTCCGGGATATGGAAGGTTTTCTAAAAAAGGAAAATTTTCACGATAGACAGAGGGGGATAGTAACAATTCCTGTAGAGTGAGAGGATATTTTTTTATAAACGCTTTTTTATTCATTCATATACCTCATATAGATAAAATATAACACACCTGTTACAAAAAATCAATACATATTTCTAAAATGTAACATTATCGTATTTAATCATAAATTTTGATCGTTTTTATTTGCTAAAAATTATACAGTGAAAAAAAAGGAATTGACGCTTAGATCAAATTCATGTGATAACGAGGTAGAGAGTCGATGAGAATGATAGATAAAGAGAAAATCCAAACAGGCAGACAGCGGATAACACCCGCCGTCTGCCTGTTTGCGGGATTACGCAAATGCACAAGAACTTTACCGAATAACAGGATTGTTCCGGCAGACACATTACGGATAACAAAATAGAATGGATAGTTAATCATCGAATCCGCCCGTGGGGGGGACAGACAACGGATTCACAAAGATCGCGGTAGCAGCAGATGCTTCGGCGCCTTTTTCATTCACCGATACATACGTTTATCTATCATGAGGAATATGTAACCGGAGGAATTCAAGGGAAAAGCATATGATTCACTGCGAAACAGGGAGCTGCTAAATTATCCTGATTCTTTTCTCGAACTTATTGAAAAAGAAATATTCCCTTTAGCGGAAAAGGGCTTTTCGGTTGATCCGGAAAAAAGAATATTGTTCGGTCATTCCAATGGTGGCATATTCTCTCTTTATACACTTTTTAAACAGGCAAAATATGGAATAATCCCCATGCTTGAAGACCTGGATAAAACTCATACACAATATGATTTTTCATATCCGGTACAATCCTATGACTGGTATTTCTCTGAACATTTTGAACATTCTGCCGGAAGAGGATTGCTACCTTCCTCCGATCCCGCAGGACCCGAAGGTGAAATCAGCTGTATGAAACTAGAATGTGAATTTACAGATGAGGATCAGAAAGTGCCTGTTTCCACAGGACTTGAAGCATCAGTCATTCCGGAAATTGATCTAACGGTTGATATCTATGTACCGGCCGGTCTTGCAGAACTGGGATATAACGTTGAATTGTATATTGTCAGCAGTGAAAAATGGCTTATGGAAATGAGTGATAAGCAGACTCTTAAAAAGGGTTGGAATACATATTCATTCAAATGGACCGAAGAAAATTCAAAGGGAGACCTCTCTAATGTCGGTGGTATCGGATTATGGATTGAGAAGGGTGAGAACTCAGTGAACTGGTCCGGAGATATTTATATAGATAATTTTGAGTGGTAGGTCGCTTTTTTTCTTTCGTTTTTAGCACATCAACAATCGATACAGGATAACAATGGTTTTTTTGTTGATTGTTTTAACATCATATTTTAAACGAAGCGCAGATGGCAGGAAATCAACGATTTTTTCCGGCACTTTCTGAGAACGCAATTATAGGTTTATCTATCATTTATCTCTTTCCCGATTTCACCGGGAAATTCCGTGATGAGTCCTACATAATATTGGGCAATTAAAAGGGCATCAATAATTTCCACTGTACCATCGCCGTTAGCGTCAGCTAAAACCTCGTTGAAGTTTTGTAAGGGAATATCTACGTAAAAACGAGCCACCAGGAGGGCGTCTATAATAGATATCGTGTCGTCCCCGTCCACATCTCCCAGGATAATTTCTTTGTTACAGGAAAAATGGGTATGTTTGATTGATGTTTTTACTATGCTGAATGAATCAGTTTGATTCATGGTATCAGTCCGGTACGTAGTGATGGTGAAGGTATGCCTGTTGATAGCCACATGCGAAAAACTTGGTACATTCAGTTGTGACTGGTGGGCAGCATAATCAGGCTGCGAGGCAACGACACTATAAAATTTACTCCCCGAGGAAGAGTTCAAAGTAAAATATACTGTGCCCCCGGGATCAATCACAGCTCCTGATGAATTATAATGCTGGTCTAATTGAGGTGTGTCCTCAAACATAACATGACTCCTGGAATAAGAATGGTCATGACCGGTAAATACGATGTCAATTCCATAGGTATCAAATAGTGGAACCAGGCCCTTCCGTAAATTAATCATGGATAATTCCGCAGCATGACAACCTGAACCGTATATATCATCGTGAAACATTACTATTTTCCATTCAACATAAGGATGCGCGTTAAGAGTTTCACAAATAAAGCTTTCATGTGCCGCACTTTCTCTGTTATTGGTGTTAAGGACCATAAACAAAGCTTTTCCGTAACTAAAATAATAATTACCGATACCGGGTGTGGTCACACCGTAGTGGGTTGAATGGTTTGGAAGGTTAAAATGATAATAGGTATTATCAGCCCCCCGGTCGTGGTTTCCCAGGCAAGGTGCCACGGGAATACGGCGTAACTGAACAGGTGAAAAAAAAGCGGAAAACTGATTTTCATTATATCCGATGTCCACCTGATCCCCTGCGGACATGATAAATGCGGTTTCAGGATATTCAGAAACAGCTTTTTCCAATGTATCGGCCCAGCCTTCGGTATCCCTTTCTATTTCTCCGGCTCCAATTTGCGCATCACCGACTACCAGAAATTCAAATTGACTACAACCATAGGTTGAAAAAGTGGAAGAGGATGTCCAATTGCCTTTTCCGTCCCCCAGGCGGTAAACATAGACGGAATTGGGAAGAAGGCAGGTGACAACAGCCTTGTTATGATAATAGCCGGAAACTGCAGGGGCGGTTTGGGAATAATATGATTTTGAAAACTTTTCAGGAAAATGTGAGCACTTCATAAAAATTTTTAAGGCGACTTGCACAACACTTTCGGTTTGGGCCGTTGTATACCAATTGAAATTCATCTCACTCTGGTTTCTCCCGGGTGTCATCACAATGTCTGTCGCATCATATGTCTGACCATAGAGTGCTCTTCCCCAGGATAGACACAAAAAAAAGAAAACTATGAACTTACTATGTACTTTCTGATTGAACATCAGTTCCTCCTGTTCGGGGAGTATTATAACCTGACTTTTCCTTCAATGCAAGTATATTCCCGGGGCAGCAGGTGGGATTTCGAGAACCGGATTTTTAAAACCACAGATCACCTTGGGACGCATGTAAAATGTTTACATATGCTTGTAAAAAAAAAACCTTACAGATATGTAAGCAGAAAAGGTCATTAATATCACAAAAATAACTTGACAAGAAGTAGATTTGGTATTACAGTTAACTATATAGTTAGTTAGTAATATGAAAGATGCTGAAGCAACAAAACAAAAAATTATAGATTGCGCTGTAAAGCTTTTTGCTGAAGAAGGTTTTGATGGAGCCAGGGTGGACAAACTCGCTGAAATGGCTGGTGTCAATAAAGCCCTCATTTACTATTATTTTAAAAGCAAAGAAGCGGTCCTGGAAATGATTTTTAAGAATTTTATAGAAAAAGCCAATGGAATTCTTATTGAATTAGCGATGAAGAATATTTCCTTTGATTCTCCGGAAGCAGGAGAGTACATGGGGCGTTATAATCAGTTTTTAATGGATAATCCTGATATCTTAAAAATCATGATGATAGAATCCATAAAAGGTAAAACGAAAATACCGCCGATTTTTAAACTGATTGATTTTTCCGGACCGGAAGGTGTTAATGAAGAAGAAGTGATTAAGAATATGCAGGGCAGGGGCTTCAACCTTAAAAGTGAGAGGAATTTTCGTCTCATCATTGAATTTTTTACCGGGATTATCCCGGAACTTTGCTTTTCTCTATTTAAAAAGCAATGGTCCCATTATTTTAAATTATCTGAGGAAGATGCACTTTCTCTATTTCACAAAGCACAGGAGTTAACTCATGTGGCCCATTATAAAAAGAAGGAGTAAATTTTTTTTACTCATTTAACTAACTAAACGGTTATTTAGGAGGCGCTATGAAAACAATAATTTATTATAAAAGAAGAGAAAGGAGTAAACATTATGGTAAAAAATTATAAATGCAATCGGGGTACTATTGAATATAAAATCCGGGGGAAAGGACCAGCTGTTTTAATATTTCATGGCGGCCATGATAGCTGCCGGGGATATTTCAAATCTGATGTATTAGTGGATAATGGATTTTCAGTCCTGATCCCAACCCGTCCGGGATACAGGGGAACTGATTTGTCTGTCGGGAGAAGCTGCCAGGAGTCTGCATTTTCTTTTTACACATTACTCGATACATTAAAAATCGATAACGTTGCAGTGATTGGTGTTTCTGCCGGCGGACCGACAGCCCTCGCTTTTGCAAAAAATCATGGAGATAAAGTAAGGTGCCTTATTTTAGAGAGTGCTGTGACAAAACCCTGGTTTCATTATTTCACTTTTCACTATTGGGTGTGCAGAAATTTATTATCTGCAAAGAATCAGGGGAAATTCTGGCATAATTTAAACGAAAAGGTTCAAAAAAATCCGTATCAACAAACGGTAAAAACTCTAAAGCTGTTTACAAAAGAAAATTCAAAAACAGTTTATTCAAGCTATACTGATAAAGAAAAAGACCTGATTAAAGAACTGCTCTTTGATAATGATTCCGGTGAAGGATTTGTTCCGGACATGGAACACAGAGCAGGCGCCTTGAAAATGATTGCTTGTCCGACTTTGATTATCCATTCACACGCTGATGCCAGTGTTCCTTTTTCCCATGCAACGTATGCGCATCAGCAGATAAAGTCATCTGAATTGTTTATTGCGCCGGTATCATCTCATTTTCTTTATCTTGGTCCCGGTTCAGATACCGTTCTCAATAAGCGGCTTGACTTTCTGAAACAACATTTATATAACAATCGCAGCAAAGGTTGATGCCATTTCCGTTTCAGTGTTTCCCTCTGCTCCTGCGAAACACATGGCAGATGCAAGGGTAATAGCATATCGGTGAAAAAAGGATGTTTTCATGATCTTCCTTAAGTTTATGAAAATAGATCAAAGTATACGATAAATCGTAAACCGTGATCCTTAATTTTTATGGAAAATACAAAATTCATCTGTTATAGTTTATAACAGGGAGCAGTACATGTCATTACAACGGGCATTCGCAATAGCAGAAGGAAGGGCCATGGTGCGGGTACAATACATCCGTTCTCATGAAAACGCGACCATCGGTGTATGTCCGGGGTGCTGGAATAATAAAAAACGGAGAGAGATCCTCTTAATAAAATTAAATAAAATGGGGCTTATGGTAATGCACAAAAATGATATGCTGGAAGGTGTCTACAAACCGGAAAAACATCATGCGCCGGGATGTCCCTTCGGAAAAAAAGAAAACAGGTCCCGGGATTAATCTCACCGGATATTTAAAAAAATAAAAACAAGCCCGGCAGCTTATTCACTTAATATTTTTAATCTTTTTCTTACATGATATTCAATTTTACGTACATAACGCTCTTTAAAGATGTAATTCCGTATATTCACATTCTCCGAAGATTGAGTCTCCTGGAAATAAGTAAACCTGAATCCGATAAACTGGCTATTCTGTATGACCTCACAATAAACCGCAATAAGCTGTTCTCCGAGTAAAAGCGAACAATTGGGGATTGTACGGCCCTGTTTTAAATTCTGGGTACGTTGCGGGGCTTTAGGATAAAATCGTAAGCCTTCCACCGAAATATCCAGAACCCGCCCCGTGATAAGAATAAGTTGATCCGGATGGGTAAACAAAAAGCTGATTTTATCGGATTCTTCAACAGGGTATCTGTTTGAGCGCCGGCTATCCGGGAGAGAGGGGAAATATCGTCGTAAAATTTCTTCCAATCTGAAAATAACACGGTTATTATAGATATTATCAGTAATAATCGCGTTACTCATCAGGTGTATCGCCTTCGCGGCCTCCTCAAAAGGAAAATTCTTGTGAGTAATCAGTATAAAGACCACTTCTCTCTTCGATTTACTATCTCGTAATACCTTTAACATTGGTTTCCAGTGACGGGGATAATCTCGTTCATAATAGATAATAACATCAACATCCGTATGATGTAAATCCGCGATAACCTGAACAGGGTCTTTGTGGTGTGTAATCTCAAAACCGAGAGGTTTAAAATGAAATTCGAATATTTCTTTAAGATAGAGATCATAAGAAATGAAGATTATTTTCATTTATTCTGTTCCAATACTTACCAAAGTATAATCAACGACAAACCAATACTTATCTTTCTTTTTAAGATAATAGGTGTACCTCTTTTTCTCAGTATAATCCCGGTAATCAAAATATTCAAGTACAATAACCGTGGCATTAAGGGGGGTATAGGTTGTTTCAAGAATCTCAAAATGCTGCGGAATAACGAGGATATCCTGCTCCACTTTATCCTGCATAAGTGACAGTCGATAATCATTAAGCATTTCCTCTCTTCCGCTTTGAGAAAGCTTTTTGTACCGTACCGAGCGTTGAGGATTTCGTAATAACAGGGTTTCCAAATCGATATAAAGAAAGAATTTTTCCCATTGAGAGCGCTGACGGGCATTAAGCATATAGGTGATGACTTCATCCGGAGGAAGGGATGTGCGTTGAAGCGCCTCGCCTGTTTCCACTTCGATCACCGCCTGCATTTCCTTAAGAACAACAGGGGGACGAACACTCAAGGTGAGTTTATTCGATTCAAGGCTCACAGAACCGGGCTGTGTTAATAGTTCCTGATAAAAAAAGGCCTGTATTGAATAAATCCCGGCGTTTTCAAAGGTCACAAAATCTCTTAAGTCGGTAACAAATCCATATTCTTCTCCGGGTTCCAGGCTCATTTCACGGAAAAATACCTGCTTCAGTGAATTTCTTTCTATTATAAATTTCTCCGAGTGATCCAGGATGAGATTTGAAAGGGTTTTTACCTCAAAATCAATATTAAAAAACTTATTCGTCGCTGCCTTAAAGCGGTATGTTTCCGCCGTATTATTAGTGAGGGCTATTTTTATAAAAATATCCGACTGATTCAGATAATAAATTCTTTTCTGATAAAAGTTGATGGTTAAATCGATTTTACCGGATTCTTCCGCACCTGCTGCAAAACAGATCATGAGAAGGATTAGTGGTAATACATATTTTTTCATCATATCCATATATTTCTTTTCTAACACAATTGATAAAGCCTTGCCAGGTTTTCACTCCTGTTTCACTTTATAATCTTCGGTATTTTTTATAAACCTCTATATTCCTTTATTGCAAAAAAAACATAATAGATGTAGTAATACTATATGATCCAATCATTTATACATGAAATTTCAAAACGATTAAAAACTCTGAATTCTTTCAAGTTTTTTCTTATGCAGTGTAAAACAGGTGAACTCCCCCTCTCGATTTCCGGAGTACAGGAAGGACTTCTCCCGTTTCTTGTTCATGAACAATTTTCACTCACCTCTTTTCCATCACTTATTATCACTCCCACAGTACAGGAAGCTCAGAATATCTATGACGATCTCACCCTCCTGGATAGCACAAA
The DNA here is from genome assembly GCA_016934975.1 of Spirochaetales bacterium. Lineage (GTDB taxonomy): Bacteria > Spirochaetota > Spirochaetia > SZUA-6 > JAFGRV01 > JAFGRV01. The sequence continues at coordinate 13,154 of JAFGRV010000323.1, forward strand.
GGTAGAACTATTTCCCTGGTGGGGAATCGCCCCATACAAAGATTCCCTTCCCATAAGTTCTGTTTTTTTTGAACGAAGTCATGTCCTCTCACGTCTTGCATCCGGGGAAAATCTTCTTATTATCGCTCCTCTGCGGTCATTTCTTATTCCGGTCCCCGACCCTGTCTATATGAAAAAACAGGTCATCCGGATAAAAAAAGGAAAAGAATACGATTTACATAAACTTCTTTACAAACTTCAGGAATATGGCTATCTGCGGGTTCCCAAGGTAAGTGTAAAAGGCGAATTTGCGGCTCGTGGTGAAGTTATCGATTATTTTCCACCGGAAGCGGATTATGGAATCAGAATTGTTTTTCAGTACGATGAAATAGAAGAAATAAAATCCTTCGATCCTTTCACCCAAGGTTCGATACAACCACTTACGACGGTTCACCTTTATCCTCTGCGGGAAGTTATCTTTGATAAGGAAATTCTTATTACCCTGAAAAACAACCTCCTTGCATTAGATCTTTCTCAAGACTCTGTACAGGATTACATCGACAGGTTTACCATTACTCCCGATGCGGACGGTTCGGAACTATTCTACCCACTCTGCTTTTCTCAAACTCACTCCATCCTCGATTATTTACCGGAAAATGCACTCACCTACATCACCTGGACGGAAAAATGCACTGCACAATATGATGCCATTTTAAAAGAGTATAAAGAATTATATAAACCGATAAAGCGGCAACAACAGGCTCTTCCTCCTCCCGAAAGCATATTATTACAATTTTCAGCTTTGAGTGATACGATAAAAAGAAAAATTAATGTATACGCCTTTAGAGACAGGGAGCACAGCTCGGAGGATATCGTGATTAATTCCAGCCCTTCCCGTTCTTTTTTTGGGAATATTACCTATTTTAAAGAAGAGCTGAATAACCTCCTGGCAGCCGGCTATCATATCTATATATTTGCTGTTTATAAAGCACAGGCCGACAGATTACAAACAATTCTCAAAGATTTTGATATTACGATCCTGGATGAGAGTATTTCCAGCGGTTTCAGCATTCCCGAACTCAAGATCATCGCGATTAGTGAACGGGAAATCTTCGGAAGAAAAAAACATATTCCCCGGTCAATAAAAACCGCGAAAAGCGAGGTCATTACCAGTTTTGTGGATCTTGAACCCGGCGATTTTGTCGTGCACCTTAATTACGGTATCGGATTTTTCCGGGGGATTCAGAGGATTAAGACCTCATTAAACGAACGGGATTATATTCATCTGGAATACGCAGAAGAAGAAATGATCTACATCCCCATCGAACAAGTCAACTTAATCCAGCGTTACATTACCCAGGACGGAAGGAAACCCAAATTAGATAAAATCGGGGGCAAGGGGTGGGAACTCAGGAAAGCCAAGGTACGAAAATCCGTAGAAGATCTGGCAGATATGCTTATCGCCCTCTATGCGGAACGGAAGCAGGTACAGGGATTCGCTTTTCCCGAAGATACGGACTGGCAAAGAGACTTTGAGGCGGGTTTTCCGTATCAGGAGACTGATGATCAACTTAAGTGTATAGAGGATGTGAAGCGAAATATGGAGTCATCCACTCCAATGGATAGAATTATCTGCGGTGACGCAGGATACGGCAAAACAGAGATCGCCTTACGCGCGGCATTTAAAGCAGTCATGGGAGGCAAGCAGGTCGCGGTGTTAACCCCCACGACGATCCTCTCGGAGCAGCACTTTCTTACCTTTACGGATCGGTTCAAGGATTTTCCCATTACCATCCGGATGCTCTCGCGGTTTCGTTCAAAAAAAGAGCAAAAAGAAATAATCCATCAGCTTGAAAAAGGATCTGTTGATATTATTATCGGAACCCATCGATTAGTACAGAAAGATGTCAAATTCAAAAACATCGGCCTTATCGTCATCGATGAAGAACAACGATTCGGGGTAAAACAAAAAGAAAAGCTCAAAGAGATGCGAACCTCCGTGGATTGTCTTATCCTCACTGCAACCCCGATTCCCCGGACCCTTCACATGGCATTAATGAAAATAAGGGACATGTCGATTCTTAATACCCCACCCCAGAACAGGCTCCCCATCGAGACCTTCGTCCTTGAATATGATGAAAAGATTATTGAAAAAGCGATCCGTCAGGAAATTGAGCGCGACGGCCAGGTCTTTTTTCTCCATAATCGGATACATACCCTCCCGAATCTTTATATTCTGCTTCAGGAGCTTTTACCGGAATATACAATACTGATGGCCCACGGACAAATGCCCGCCCTTGAACTGGAAGAAATTATGAGGAAGTTTGTTCATAATGAGGCCCATATCCTCCTTTCCACCACAATCATCGAAAACGGACTTGATATCCCGAATGTCAATACGATTATTATCGACCGGGCTGATATGTTCGGGGTTTCTCAATTGTACCAGATTCGTGGAAGAGTCGGGAGGTCCGACAGACCGGCCTTTGCTTATCTTCTCTATCCAAAGGCAAAAGCCTTGAGTGAAATCGCCATGAAACGCTTAAAGATTATTTCGGATTACACGGATTTGGGGTCCGGGTTTAAAATAGCCTTGAAAGACCTCGAGATTCGGGGGGCCGGAAATCTTTTAGGAAGAGAACAATCGGGAGATATCCTGGCTGTGGGACTGGACATGTATGTAAAACTCCTGGATGAAGCTATCGCGGAAAAACAGAATGAAGTAAAACCGGACGCAAATGAGGTTTTTTTGGAACTTGTCTATTCGGGTTATGTTCCGGATTCATATATCAATGAACCCATTGAAAAAATGGAGGTGTACAAAAAAATCACCTCGGTTTCCGATGAAGCGGGTCTGGAACAGATATACTCGGAAATAATTGACAGGTTCGGGCCGCCGCCGCCGGAGGTTATCAGCATTCTTTCCATTGCGGAGATAAGAATTTTTTGTAAGAAACTCGCCATCTCATCTCTCCGGGAAAGAGACGGAATAATCTCTGTCGAGTTTTTTCGGGTGGCAAAAGTCTCGGCGGATAAAGTCGTCCGGCTTATTTCCGAGAGCGGGGGGAATATCTACCTCGACAATAAACGACCGAACTGTCTTTTCTTTAAGATTAAAAACATCGGATTAAAAGAGAAAGCGGAATATTTAAGAGACACACTCCTACGAATCGTCTAAAGGTACCTGACGACGCTTTGCCTCAATCACATCATAGATCTGTTGTGTGGAAATAATCGATTGAGTCGCCCACGTTCCCGTATCCGAGGTAAAGTAATGATTCACTGCGTTCTCCCGCAAAACAAACCATGCCACGACACCATTCGGCCAGTATTTCGTCCCGATCCATTCTATTTGCACATTTGCGAAGGGGAAGACAAGGTTATTCCCATGAGTCCGTAAAAAAGTGATATCCTTCTCCCGTATAACAAGGATCCCCGAGTCCTCCCAGGTGAAAAGTTTCCATATTTTATTAAAACGGGCGGTTGATGCATATCGTATGGGAAAATGAAGACACCCCTCCAATTCATTCTCATAGTGAGCTGAAAGCTCTTTCACATCAGCCTTTCTTATGCCTGCTTTTTTATAAGAAATAAAGATGATAATTGCCGCGGGAGAAAACATGGCGACAATACCGATAATGAGTAAAAAAGTCCCAAAGGTTTCCATAATATTGTTAATACCCCTTTTGTCTTGAAAGTACGACAATTGTATTATACGGAAGGCTTTGCATCAACCTAAAAAAATACCAATAACAAATAAAATCAAATTGGAATCAGAACACATTCAGGTATGAACAAATTGAAGAGATTAAAGTAAATTCTCCAAATATCGATAATTTTATTGGTGATGAATTATGCTTTCCGATCTTCGGTAGTAGCTATCATGGGATGAGAATGATAAAGTTCTTACCTGACAATACTATTTTTACAAAAGAATTATCTGTCTTTTGCAATATTTTTTATGATAAAAAAATAACTGAAACGATATATTTTATCTATCAGGATGAATGGGTAACCCTCATCCGTAGTAAAATTCCTTTTCCCTTATTACAACTACAAATCGTATAAAATTCCCGAAGAGACATTTGTACGATTTATTCCAATTCTCTGAAATCAGGCCTGGAGGAGAAATTTGTGGCACAATGTAAAATCCTCACACCGGACACTTGACAACTCACCAAAGATCCCTTACTTTATATGACTATGGAGAAGATAAAACTTATAAAAGAAAAAAAAGATGAAAGCGCATATAGAGAATTAGCGGCATATTGCTTCAGTGATAGTATCGGGTGGACAGAGAGAATCTTCCCCCTTGAGCCCGGGGACACGGCATATGGAATCTTTGATAATGATATTCTTACCAGTGGAGCGATGTCACGATCCTTTCAGATCTATATTTTTAATACACTCATAGAAATGGCAGGGATAGCCGCCGTTGAATCCGGTCCGCAATTCAGAAACCGCGGATACATACGAAAGCTCATAAAACAAATTTTTATTGATGAGTTAAAAAAGGGAAAAATCGTATCAGTCTTAATGCCCTTTAAGCATAAATTTTATGAAAAATTCGGATTCGGCGATTTCGGAGGAACAACCGCGACAACATTTGATCCCGAGAATATAATAACCAGACACGGATGTAATGGCGAGTTCATCCGGTTTAACGGGAACAAAGAGCAATTATCAGATATGTATGATGTCCATGATATATGGGTGCGGAATTTTACCGGGGGAATAATATCCCGGCGCAAGAGTCTTGCCAAGTTTAAAGATGACCTCAAATGGTTAAAAGATCATCTTTTTCTCTATTATAAAAATGATGAATGCAAAGCCTATTTACGGTATCACTTAAATATTAAAGCACAATATACGACTGACCTTGAAATTAAAAAAGCTGCATGGAAGGATAATGCAGGTTTTTCCGGAATTCTCCATTTTTGTGCAAGCCATCGTGATCAATGCAGACAGATCGAATGGAAATCACCAAACAATATTCCCCTCCATATGCTCTGCAAAACTCCGCGAATCAGTCAGAATCTTCTCCACGACTATATGATACGTCCACTTGATGTAAAAAAAATACTCCAACTCAAAGCTGATTTCACTCCGGCAACAGAAAAAATTACTTTTTCTATCGAGGATGAAATAATTCCGGAAAATTCAGGAACATACATCATAGAGGGAAAAGAAGTTACAAAAACGGTTTTTAATAGAAAAAACAAACTGCCCTTTCATATATTTTCTTCTCTCATATTCGGAGCATATTCATTAAAAGAACTGGAACTATCGGGATTCACGGATACATCATTCCCCATAACTGCGTACTCATTTTTTCAGAAAAACCATGATATCTATGTGAGTGAGATGTTTTGATATACGTCTGTAATCCTTATTGCGATTATGCTCTTATTCCACATATTCTTGTAAAAAAACAAGAATATGTGGAATAAGAGCGAAACGCAGGTTCACAAGAAGTTAAAAATTTTCATAACGGCAACATTATCATAAATTGATTATTTGGGTTGCGGGCCTGTCCTGCGTCATGATACGAATGAACATACCCGGACAACATAATTAAAGAGTTCTTCAGTTTGCCCGCTTAATCTAAAAATCCAGACATAGTTTACCCAGGCAATCCATTTTCTCCCATCCGTATCCGTACCTGTTGCTTTCCATCGATTATTAAAATTATCGTAGTGCCGGACTTTTTTACTCTTAAACTCAGGAACAATTGTCGTACCAAAATAATAATTTGCCTCTTTTTCTCCCGGGCATTTTATGATCTCCATAGTAATCTTGCCGTCTAAATAGACTGACTTGTATCCCCGGAAACCCCGGTCCATTTCAAGGGCCATCCCCGAACGTTGGGATCCCTTGATAGACCCGGGAAATATCTCCTCCAATATGGCATCCGGCGAAGGAGGATCATAATCAAAATCAAACCTCTCCTTACTACAGGAAGAGAGAAGGATGATAAAAAGGAAGCCAAAGGCTAAAGGGAAAATATATCGTGGTTTCATGTGAGGTAGTCTATGAAAAGTTGCGATTTTAATCAATAGGGAACTTATTTAAGTGGGAATTCCGGATCAGGCTTAAGGGGAGAGTAATTTGTTTTGGATCATACGGAATCATAGTTTTCATGAATCTGTGATAATTATTTTGTTGAAGGTCGAATTTTATATCCTTAATATCCAAAAAGGCGAATATTCATTATTATATACGGTTACCAACCTATTTTTGCCAGGTAAATGCCGAATTATTTTCAACAATTGTCGCAAAAATTCATGCAATGTTAGCCGGACATTCACATCCTCAGATCTCCAACGAGCATATAATTTTTCCAATTCATGAATCACCTCATTTTTATAAACATCCACTAACCCTAAGAAAAAATTCAACAACATACGAACCACCATCGCGATACTATAAAAATTCAAATCCTGATGTAACAACTTAAGTTCTCTATACAGTTCATCCGGAACATACACATGAAAATGTTCACGTATTTCATTTGGATCTTTACATACCGCCATGTACTTGCTCATCCGCTGTTTTCCCCATTTATGCTCCTTCGCAATAACCGGAGTCAATAATTTTAGTATCTTTACAATTATGCCGGATATACTTTTACATTCTTCAAAAATATTGAGACACTGAAGTTTATTTTTCATCCCCTGGTTTAAAACAAAATGAAAATCATGAATACTTGATAGCGCCATATTACCCTCCTTATATTTTTTTAACAGATTTTTATTACAATTAATATTTTTAAGGTACAGATAGTCCTTACTATTAATATCTACATAAAGTATTCTGCTGCTTTCATTTTTCCAATTTTATTTGAAAAAAAATCGGAAATAAATCATTCTCATGCAAAATTTTACAGAAAGGATAATATCAGCCTAATAAATACACTCCCCTCTTCCTCCTCTATGTGTCAGTATAGTTATCACCTTTTTTAACGGCGATAACTATACTGACACATAGGGAATAATCCGTTTAAAATTCGCCTTTATCCGTAGTAAAAAATTCTTCCTTTTATTAAAAACCTCCACCCATCTCATCCACTTAAAAACAATCCTTGCATCAACCCCAAAACAGGTTTATAATCATTCTGAATAATGTGAACACCCATTATTTTCATCAACCTCCACAAAATAAAAAAAGAGGAGATCAGACCATATGAAACAAGCAATCCTTACGCAACCGGGAAAAATAGAATTTAAGGAAACTGACATACCTGTTCCGGGGCCGGATGAAGTATTAATTAAAGTAAAATATATCGGCATCTGCGGTTCGGATATTCATGCTTTTCACGGCAAACACCCTTATGTCACCTACCCTTTCGTGCAGGGCCACGAATTTTCCGGCGAAGTAGTGGAAACCGGAAACAGCGTAACGGATATTCAGAGTGGTGATAAAGTCACCGCCATGCCCCAGCTTGTGTGTAACACCTGTTATTCCTGTACTCATGGACGATACAATATCTGCGACAATCTTAAGGTATTCGGATTTCAGGCTGATGGGGCTGCCGGAGAGTATTTTGCGATTCATCAACGCCTTGTGATCCGGCTTCCCGAAGAAGTCACCTATGAACAGGGAGCGATGGTGGAACCTGTTGCCGTATGTGTCCATGCTTTGAACAGAGGAGAAACTATCAAGGGCTTACAGGTTTTAGTACTTGGAGGCGGTCCAATCGGAAATCTTACTGCCCAGACCGCGAAAAGTCTCGGAGCATCACAGGTGATGATGACCGACATTATCGATTTCAGATGTGGGATTGCAGGTAAATGCAATATCGATCATATCATTAATGTGAAAGAAAAAGATCTTAACAAAGAGATCGCCGCCCGGTTCGGTGAAAATAAAGCAGATATCATTCTCGAATGCGTCGGTATACAGGAGACCATGTCCTATGCAATTGAACATGCAAGAAAAGGAACTGATATTATAGTAGTGGGTGTATTCGGAGATAAACCGGTGATTGACATGGGACTCATCCAGGACAAAGAATTAAGGATTATCGGTACACTCATGTACAGGAAAGAAGATTATCTTTCAGCAGTAAAACTGCTTCAATCTCATGCAATTAATGTGGATCCCCTCATAACTCACCATTTTCCTTTTAATGACTATCAGCAGGCATATGAGTTTATTGCAAAGAATCAAACAAAAACAATGAAAGTGATGATAGATCTCTAGTGGTGAGACCTTTTGCTCCCGGGATTTTAAATGCATCAGACATATATCCGCTTTGTTGAATAAAAAATTAATGATACAATTGTTTTCTATAGTAATCCCTTACGGGGGTATGAACCTCAAGGAAGGAGAAATGAAATGAAAAAGAAAATAATTATTATGTTGCTTATGCTTCTGAGTATCACTATTGTCTGGTCCCAGACATATTTAGATCCGAACGCTTCAATCGAAGCACGGGTAAGCGATCTGTTATCACGGATGACCCTCGATGAAAAATGCGGACAGATGTTGCAGGCAGAAAAAAATGCCCTGAATCAAGGTGATCTGGCAAACTATTGCATAGGATCAATCTTAAGCGGCGCAAGCTCCACTGCCGAACCGAACAATACAGCCTCGGATTGGGCGGATATGTATGATAATTTTCAGCAGGACGCACTCAATGGCAGGCTCGGAATCCCGGTTATTTATGGGGTGGATGCGGTCCACGGATTCGGGAATGTTTACGGATCAACTGTGTTCCCTCACAATATCGGCCTTGGTGCTGCCCGGGACCCGGACCTTATGGAACAAATCGGCACTGTTACTGCCAGGGAAGTAGCGGCAACAGGGGTCGACTGGACATTCGGTCCCTGCCTGACGGTTCCCAGGGATGAACGATGGGGACGGACCTACGAAGGATTCGGCGAAGACCCGGAAATCGGAGAGATGCTTGCACAAAAATACATACTGGGGTTCCAGGGGACAACTCTTCAGGGAGGCGAAAAAATTACTGCAACGGCAAAACACTGGATCGCCGACGGTGGCACGACAAACGGGATAGACCAGGGAAATACCGTTTGTACGGAAGCAGTACTCAGGCAGATACATTTGCCGCCTTACATCCCCGCTCTTAATGCCGGGGTTGGAACAGCGATGATCAGTTTCTCCAGCTGGAACGGGACAAAATGTCATGAATACAGCTATCTCATAAATGAAATGCTTAAAAATGAGTTCGGATTCAAGGGATTTGTCATCTCCGACTATAATGGAATACAGCAACTCTCCGGGACATACAGCGACCAGATAAGAAAAAGCATTAATGCCGGTATTGATATGCTCATGGAACCAAACTCATGGCAGTCATGTATTTCCAATCTCCGGACCCTTGTTAATAACGGACAAATTCCCCAATCACGGATTGATGATGCGGTATCGAGAATATTACGAGTAAAGTTTAAGCTTGGATTATTCGAGAATCCCTATGCCAACCGGAACCTCCTGAATACAGTAGGAAGTGCCGCCCACAGGGCAGTTGCCCGGGAAGCTGTGAGAAAATCCCTTGTGCTGTTAAAAAATGAAAATGTACTCCCCCTCTCCGGGAATTCAGGCTCCATCTTTGTTGCCGGCAAAAACGCGGATAACATGGGCAACCAGTGCGGTGCCTGGACAATCTCCTGGCAGGGAGAAAGCGGTGACATCACCCCGGGAACAACAATACTCGAAGGTATCCGGGAAACAGTAACAGGTGCACGTGTCACCTATAATCAATCGGGAAGCGGTGCGGCCGGTCACGATGTTGCCATCGTGGTTATCGGTGAAACACCATACGCAGAAGGACGAGGATATGATACTGATTTAAGCCTAACCCAGGATGATATCTCTGTCTTGAACAATGTATACAGTGCACATATCCCTGTTATTGTCGTTCTTGTTTCAGGGAGGCCGATGATTGTAACAAACCAGATTGATAACTGGGATGGTTTTGTCGCGGCATGGCTTCCCGGCACCGAAGGCCGGGGTGTGGCGGATGTTCTTTTCGGGGATTACGATTTTACAGGGAAACTCCCCTGCACCTGGCCCAGGACCATGAGTCAAATACCGATAAATGTCGGGGATTCCTCATACGATCCCCTCTTCGCCTATAATTACGGACTCTCCTGCTCCGCATCAACTCCCGCACCCACGGGAACAACCGGCCCCGGTGATGTCAATAATGACGGAAGTATCGATATTGTCGATGCCCTTCTTATTGCCCAGTATTATGTGGACCTTAATCCGCCCAATTTTGATATTTCCAGGGCCGATACAAACTGCAACGGCAACATTGACATAGTTGATGCATTGCTTATTGCCCAATACTACGTGGGATTAATTGAGAAATTTTGCTAGTGTATGAGTTTGATCCACGTCACTTCGTGACTTTGGAATACGATGATGACACAAAAAAAGGGCCGCCGGAATAACAGGCAGCCCTTTTTTTATAACCCCCGGAGGATGATATAAATTATTGATATCATCACCTCATCAAATCAGCATACCATCCTTGCCGCTCCGGTTTACCGGAAGAACCGAGGAGTGCCCGCCACGCCTCATCGGTGAGCCGGTCTGCCATGGGGTGTTTAAACTCGTAGTACGAAAGAACACACCCGGCAGCTAAAAAGACCGATCCGTCCCATGACGGACAGGCAACAATAAGTAAGTCCACATTCCCCACAGCCTCCTCCACAACCTGGTTTTCATAACTATAGGTATGAACATCGGCAACAAGGGAGGTCTTAATGGCGTCCTCGTCTCCTTCTTCGATATCTTCGATAATGTGAACCAGAATTCCTTCTGCAAAGGATTCGATAAATCCATTATCCGATTGGGAAAGCTCCTCACCATGAAGTTCCGTCTCCGAGATATCAATCAGGCGTGTCAAGAGTCCTTCGAAATAGGTTAGTTTTGTGTCCAATTCATCCGGAATAACACCAAAATGAATCAACCCTTCCCGGGTCATCCGGCTAAGTGAACGAAGGCGGCCGTACAACTGATGGTTCGGCTCCACATAATTTTGTATCGGCGGAGTGGCGCCGGCCCAGGGTGTATAACTTTGTTTTGCATAAAGAATAGTATCGTGACGCAGCTCTGTCCACGAGGCGAGGGCTGTATTCAGGTTTCTCTTCTGCCAGCTGGTTGTTCTCATAAAATTGGGATATCCGGGACCCGGGTCACCTAACAATGACTTCAATGAATAGAGCCATGACCAATAAAGATTACGAGTCCAGTCTTTTACACCAAGTGCATCGAATTCCCTTTTCACCTCGGTAAAGCTTGTCATATAATTGGTATAATCCGTATCACCTGATTCTATTAGAATATTCAATGCAACGTCCGAACCGAAAACCGCCATGACATCAAGTCCGCGGGGATAACAACGCTGAGGCCCGGCAGGAGATGTTCCATAGGAAAAGGGAACCGGATTCCCGCTCCCGGTATAATCACTCGCCCTGGGACTCACCAATTGCTGGAAAATGTAGGAATCGGGAACAAACCGCTGTCCCATCAACCTCATGCCCTTGGTTTTTTCCAATACATCATCGAGTTTTTCCGGAGTTATCGGCGGCGGGACAATTATATTTCCCGTGCCCCCGAAGATCCGGGGAGAACGGAGTAAAGAAAGCTCGGTCTTTAAGTCAAAGAA
>JAFGRV010000324.1 GCA_016934975.1 Spirochaetales bacterium
CCCTGTTCCGGATCTACAAGCGGTATCAGACTGTATCCGATCTCAACTTCAAGCGGATCGACCTGAATTAAAGGCAATACAGATTCGGGTTTATGCTCCTTAAGTTTCGCTTCTTTCTCTCCCCGGACAAACTTTTCAGATTCTTCTTCCTTTGCTTTCAGCATAAAATATCCGAGTGCCCCCAGACCTGCGGCAATCAATAATGTAGTGATCGTTGGAAAGCCGGGTATAATTGATGATGCGCCGATTGCAGCGGCCGTAATCAATAATGCTCTCGGTTGCGAACCCATCTGCTGGACGATATCCTCTCCAAGGCTTTCTTCGGAAATGGCGCGGGTTACTATTATACCGGTTGCTGTTGTGATAAGAAGAGAAGGAATCTGATTCACAAGACCATCACCGATACTGAGCAATGTATATGTCTTTAATGCAAGATCGAAAGTTTCACCACGCATAACCATTCCGATAATGAAACCGCCGATAATATTAATCAAGGTAATAACAATGCCGACTTTAACATCGCCCTGGACAAATTTAGAAGCACCATCCATAGATCCGTAAAAATCAGCCTCTTTTCTAATCTCGCTTCTTCTCAGGCGGGCTTCATCTTCGGTTATTAAACCATTGGAAAGATCAGAATCAATGCTCATCTGCTTGCCAGGCATGGCATCCAAAGTGAATCTTGCCGCTACTTCTGCAGTTCGCGTCGCCCCTTTAGTAATTACAATAAATTGAACAGCAACAAGAATAATAAATATGATAAAGCCGACTACGTAATTTCCGCTGACAACAAAATCCCCGAACGCTCTGATAATTTTTCCGTCAAAAGCCGCTCCTTCTAAAAGAATACGACGTGTTGTTGAGACGTTCAGAGCAAGTCTGAAAACAGTTGTAACAAGAAGCAGAGTCGGGAAAATCGAAAAATCAAAAGCTCTTTTAACGAACATTACAATCATTAATGTAAGGAGCCCTGTCATGACGCTAATAACTAAAAGAAAGTCCAAAATAAACGTAGGCAAAGGAATTACGAGCATCGCGACAATTGTAATAATGCCAATACCGATAAGGATGTCAGTTTTCTGCATCCATTCGATATTTTCAGTAAACGTCGAAGAGGATCCCCCCTTCACTTTTTCCGCCATAGAAGCTGCTCCTTAAAAATTCTGAGCCTTAGGTTCGAAATCCATATTATTCTTCTGCTTATAAAATTCAGCATATACCAATGAAACTGCATAAAATAATTTTTCCGGAATAAAATCGCCGATATCAAGCGTATAATATAATTCCTGCGCGAGAGGACGGTTTTCAACTATCATTATATTGTTTTCCCTGGCTATTTGTCTTATTTTCAGCGCCATGCTGTCTAAACCCTTTGCCATAACTTTAGGAGCTTCCATGATAACATTGTCATACTGAAGAGCAACCGCAAAGTGGGTCGGGTTGGTTATTACAACATCTGCTTTAGGCACTTCTTTTATCATATTTCTTGTTGCGATTTCTCTTTGCATTTCCTTAAGTCTTGCCCTTATGTAAGGATCGCCGACAGTTTCTTTTAATTCTTCTTTTAATTCTTCTTTTGTCATCTTCAAAGATTCAATAAATTCTCTCTTTTGAAAATAGTAATCAGGAATTGAAAGGACAAGCAGTACAACAGATGTCCAGAGGATTATTTTTAAAGTAATTACCGCGATTGATTCAAAAGCCAGGCCGATAGACAGATCCGGAGTTTTTAAAATAACATCAAAGTCCGTTTTAATGATTAAATAAGCTATTAATCCGATGGCAGCAACCTTAAATAATGTCTTAAAAAGATTCATAGCTATCTGTTTGGATAGAAAGGTCTTTTTAAAAATCGTTGCCGGATCAAACTTAATCTTACTCCAATCTAATTTCAAAGGATGTGTAGATATCTGAAAGCCGACCTGCACTATGTTGCCGAGAATCGCGGCAACAAAAACAGCAGCAAATAAAGGCATAAGCGTTTTAGTGAAAAAAATAATAATTTTAGCAAACTCTATTATAATGCTTCTTTCTGTTATTTCAAACCTTGAAAAAGATCCGAGATAATGAGTACTCATCTGTACCACATTATGATAAATCCATGAACCAAGGAAAAAAATCACAAGGATTCCAAAGATCACGACAATGGACTGAGGAAGTTCAATTGTCTTGGCAACCTGCCCTTTTTCTCTTGCTTCTCTAAGTTTTTTCTCTGTAGGCTCTTCGGTCCTGCCTTCATCTTCCGCTGCAAACAACTGCAAATCGAACGATAAATTTCTAAGATCCCTAAAAAGAATAAACTGTAATAAATTTATTTTTAATAATTCTATCATTTGAACTTTATACCGTATTTTTTTTCAGCTTTTCCAGTACACCAGTACATTTGAAATAAACTGAAACGACCTCTCAAGCGAAACATACATTATCCTGATAATGAGCGGACTAATAACTATTAAAATACCAAACGCAATAGCGATCTTTAACGGGAATCCGAGCATTAATATATTCATCTGCGGAGCAGCCTTAGCCAGTATTCCCAGGCTGACCTCAACTAAAAAAACAGTCGCTAAAACCGGAAAAGCAATTTTTAAAGCAACCACAAACATTCCGGACATTGAATACACTACATATTTCATTAATGCCTCATACACACCTTCTCCGAATCCTGCAAGTGGAACTAGTTCATATGACCGGTATATCGCTTTTATAAGAAAGTGATGGCCGTTTATTACCAGAAAAATCAACAGACCGATCAGATTTTTCAACTGGCCTACCAGCGGAATCGAAACCTGAGCAAGAGGATCCATTACTTCACTGAAACCGAATCCCACCAACACCGAATAATATTCTCCTGCGAGCTGGAACGCCGTAAAGATCAGCGACACAAGAAATCCAAGATACAGCCCGATCATAACCTCTTTTAAAATCAATAAAGAATACCCCCCTATATCGCCGGGAATAATATAACCATCCTTTGCGACTACAGGGAATATTACCAGGGTTATTAAAAAAGCAATTAATGCCTTTACTCTAAAAGGTATAACCCCACTTGAAAAAAATGGGGCTATTATCATCATTGCATTCATTCTCATCATTATCAGTAAAAAAACCTGAAAATGATATACA
>JAFGRV010000325.1 GCA_016934975.1 Spirochaetales bacterium
GACCCAGGGCATGAATGAATCCGTATATTAATGCGATCCCTGACAATAATAAAAAAATACCGAAATCTTTTTCCCGGTTTATTTTTCTCGATAATGTACTCAACGAATTGTTTAATTCCCGTTGAAAATTATTTATTTCATTTAAGTATTTTTGAACACATCCGGGGAATCGCGGAGAAGAAACCTGTTTATTCTTATCATGTGAGTTTTTTGAAAAAAAGGGATTTTCCTGAGCTGAACACATACTTGTAAACCCAATAAAGCTTATTAAAATAAAGATAATTATTCTATTCATTCTTTTTCCTGAATTTTAATACAACGGCTTTGGGAATGATTGTTACCCAATAGATATTCTTTTTATCTTCAATAATTTCCCATGAACATTCAAAGAGAGAATCATTTTCCAGTGTAATAGGGTCATTCTCCGAGTTAAATACATGGCAGAAGTATGTTTCATCATAGCTGCCTGCCGTCACAATTTTTTCCTTTATTTCCGCTTTATAATCCAAAGAAACAGAAAAATAATAAATGATCCGGTTATTGAGGATTTCCGCGTTGAAATCAGAAACAGATGAAATAGTAAGGTCTGAATTATCATAATTGATATGAAGAAAATAATTATAATTTTCCAAGTTGGAAAAAGCTTCCTCTTTTACCGCTTTTATTTCATTTTTTTCAAAGATATTGTTTTGATTCAGGTCATAATCCAGAATAATGGATGCGCTGAACATTTCATCAAATATCCATTTTATTTTTATGACATCAAGGCCTGTCTCGTTAAAAACAAAGGTAAAGGCATTTTCAATAAAAACATGTGGATGACTAAAGGCGGATATGTTTATGATAAAAAATAAAAAGAGGACCATTAGTTTATGAAAATTAATATAATTCCTCCAAAAAACGAGCTTTTTGATAATGGTTTTCACTTTCATTCTTGACACTTTATTATGGAATGAGTATAGTGTCAAGTAATGTGAATACGTTCAATTGAATGTTGATTTTTTCACATTCTTTAATTTTTGCAGGAGTCACTATAAGGGCATCTCCAAAAGCTCCTATTTTAAATCACGGAAGGTTTTAGATGTCCCATTATTAAAAAAACGGAGAGGAGACTGTTTACAGGTAAGATCATGACTGAAATTAATAAAGACCCTTTTGATAAGATTCAGGAAGCAGTAGATAACGAAATGGCAAAGACTTTTTCCAAAAAGACTCTCCATTATAGCCGAAATCCCGTAAATATGGGGAGAATGAATGATCCCTTTGGTTCGGCTTACATTAAAGGAATCTGCGGGGATTCCATGGAAATCTATCTTATTATTGAAAATAATGTCATTACAGAGGTTTCATTTTTTACCGAAGGGTGCGGTGCTACCGTGGCCTGCGGCTCGGCTGTAACAGTGCTCACAAAAGGTAAAACTATTGCCCAGGTCCTCTCGCTCTCCCCACGGGATATCATCGATCATCTCGATGGATTACCGGAAGAAAATATTCATTGTGCGATTTTAGCAGTAAATACATTCTTTAAAGCAGTCGCGGATTATATGTTTGCATATTAAGGATCGTGTAAAAATTCTAATGTGACAAGCACATCTCATGAAGGGAAAAGATATGGAAGATCGAAAACAGGAACAAATTGAACAGGAACAGCGCTTAAAAGACAATTTAAGCAGGATTAAGAATAAAATTATCGTCTTAAGCGGAAAGGGCGGGGTTGGCAAAACAACTGTTGCCATCAATCTTGCGTATGCATTGGCCATGAAAGGTCTGCATGTGGGGATTATGGATGTTGATATACACGGACCCAATATCGCAAAAATGCTCGGAATCGAAGGAGAGCAGCTTATGGCAGGCCCATCGGGAATCGAGCCATTTCAGGTTATCCCGCACCTCAAAGCCATCAGTATTGCCCTGCTTACCCGGGACCAGGACGCGCCGATTATCTGGCGGGGGCCTTTAAAAATGGCGACAATAAAACAATTTATCAGCGATGTGAACTGGGGAGATCTGGACTATTTGATCGTTGATTCCCCCCCGGGCACCGGGGATGAGCCGTTAAGCACATGTCAGCTGATTCCCGATATCAATGGCGCGGTCATCGTGACAACACCACAGGATGTCGCGATTCTCGATTCAAGAAAAACTGTTTTATTTGCCAGGCAGCTGAGTATCCCCATTATCGGAATTATCGAAAATATGAGCGGTTTTATCTGTCCTCACTGTAAGGAAAAAACCAATCTTTTCGGAATTGACGGGGGAAAGAAAGCGGCAGCGGATTTAAATGTTCCGTTTTTGGGCCATATTCCGATAGAACCGGAAATGGTGACGTATGGTGATTCGGGAAAACCTTTTATTCACTATCAAAAAGATACGGAAACTGGTATAATTCTTAATGAAATAGTCGGGAAGATTATTTCATCAGAATCTATTACAATATAAGGAGATCGTACATGGAAAAACAAAAGCGTATAATTATTATCGGCGGATCTGCCGCGGGACCCAAAACAGCGGCAAAAGCACGCCGTCTTGATCAGAACGCGGAAATAATTATTTTACAAAAAGGTCCGGACCTTTCAATGGCATCATGCGGATACCCTTATTATATCGGGGGAACCTTTGATAATAGAAATATGTTATTAAGTACACCCACCGGGGTTGTGAGAAACCCCCAATTCTATCTGAATGCAAAAGGTATAGACGCGAGAGTAAATTCCGAGGTGACCCGGATAGACAGGGCGGAAAAAAAGGTGTTTGTTAAGAATACCGTAACGAATACGAGCGAGTCATTACCCTATGATAAGCTTGTGATTGCCACCGGATCAATTCCGAATATGCCGCCGGTTCCCGGCTGTGACCTGGAAGGTGTCACAACACTTCATTCTATGAAGGATGTTGATTTTTTACGGGGAATCAGGGATGAAAAAAAGATAAAAAAAGCTGTTGTGATCGGGGGAGGACTTATCGGTCTTGAAACATGTGAGGCACTTCGTCTCGCGGGAATCGAAATCACCGTCGTTGAACTCCTGCCGCAGTTATTGGCTTTCCTTGATTGTGAAATCGCCCGGCTTGTTGAAAATCATATACGTTCGAAAAATACGAATGTTATTACCAACAACGGTGTGGTCGAATTTATTGGAGAGAATAACAAGCTCAAAGCGGTGAAGTTGTCGAACGGCATTGAACTGGATTGCGAATTGGCGGTCGTTGCCGTCGGTGTGAAGCCGAACGTTCAGCTTGCCCGGGAGGCAGGTATTGATATCGGGACCACAGGCGGAATTCATGTGAATGAATATATGCAGACAAATGACCCCGATATATATGCCGCGGGGGATTGTGTTGAAGTAATTAATATGATCACTAAAAAACAAGTCCTCGCTCCCTACGGAGACCTGGCAAATCTGGAAGGAAGGGTCGCCGGCGAGAATATCATCCTTGGAAATACCGTTACCTTCCCGGGGACCGTACAAACCGGGATTTGCAAAATATTCGATTTTACCGCGGGTGCCACGGGATTAACGGAAGACAGGGCAAAAGAAAACGGGATCGATTATATTTCCGTTGTTAATGCGAGCCCTGACAAGCCGGGATTTATGGGTGGAAAATTACTCGTGACAAAATTGGTCGCGGAAAAGAGTACCGGCAAAATAATCGGGGCGCAATGTGTCGGACCCGGGGATGTGAGCAGACAAATAACGACCTGGGCCATGGCCATAAAAGGCAATCTTACGGTGGAAGATATGATTAATGCCGATCTTCCTTACGCGCCTCCCTTTTCTCTCGCGATAGATCATGCCATCGCCACGGCGCATATTCTGCAAAATAAAATGAAAGGCAGACTCAAGAGCATTTCCGCCTGTGACGTAAGAGAAAAAGTTAATAATAAGGAAGATGTATATATTCTTGATGTCAGAGGTTCGGATGAATTTGAACAGATGAGATTGGGAATCGGGGAAACACTTATTCCCTTGGGAGCTCTTCGAAAAAGACTCAATGAATTACCGGAAGATAAATCGACCGAAATTATCTGTTATTGTAAAATTTCTCTCCGGGGCTATGAGGCCGCCATAATAATCGAAGCCCAGGGCTATTCAAATGTTAAAGTCCTGGAAGGCGGAATCATGGCCTGGCCATATAAAAGAGAGAAGTAGGAGCTCCCGGGATATGCAGAAAACAAATGATCTTAATATAACCGGGATTCAACCGCTGATTTCTCCTTTTGATTTAAAAAAGGAATTCCCCATGACTGAGGTCAGCAATAAAACAGTTGTAGAAAGCAGAGAAACTATTATCAACATATTGAAAAAAGCGGATAAAAGACTCCTGGTTGTAGTGGGTCCTTGTTCAATTCATGATCCCCGGGGCGCAATTGAGTATGCCCGGAAACTGCAATCAATTAAAAACAGGGTGGAAGACAGGATTTTCATTATTATGAGAACCTATTTTGAGAAACCCAGGACGACCATCGGCTGGAAAGGACTCATCATGGATCCCCTCCTCGATGGCTCCTATGATATTGCCAGGGGTCTCAGAATAGCCCGGAAGTTATTATTGGATATTACCGCCATGGGTCTTGCCTGCGGTTCCGAGATGCTCGATCCGATTGTTCCTCAATATATCGCGGATCTCATAAGCTGGGCTTCTATCGGTGCGAGGACAACGGAGAGTCAGACCCACAGAGAAATGGCCAGCGGTTTGTCCATGCCGGTGGGGTTCAAAAACGGAACAAGCGGTAATCTGGAACTTGCTATAAATGCCATGGAATCGGCCAGGCACCCTCATAGTTTTATCGGTATTGATAAATACGGCAGCACATCAATCTGTAAAACCTCGGGTAATTCCTCGTCCCATATAATTCTCCGGGGGGGCAGGGATAGTCCTAATTATTATGAGGAGAACGTGGAACAGGCGGAAAAATCGATCGCGGCATTAGGTATTGAACCCTCAATCATTATTGATTGCAGTCACGCGAATTCACAGAAGCAGTTTACCTTGCAGCAACGGGTTTTCCATTCCATTCTTGATCAGAGAAAGCGCGGAAGGCGTTCCGTTGTCGGGGGAATGATCGAGAGCTATCTGAAATCAGGTTCCCAGAAGATCCCTGAAAACGCATCTGATTTTGTATTCGGCCAGTCCATCACGGATGGGTGTGTCGGATGGGAAGAGACGGAAGAGATGTTGTTGTACGCTTATGATATGATGGGGCGGGGGTAAGTATGGTTTGTAATTGGGGCCTGAAAAAGATTGATGAGTTTAGGGAGTTCTATTTTGATGTTCTTTAAAAAGGATGATAAGCATTATTTGTTTTATGAGGGTATTTTCCATACGTAAGAACATCAGCATATCAAATAAATAAGGAGAAGACTATGGAAGAAAAAAACTTGACTATGCCGTTATTGGGAGATGATTTCCCGGCAATCGAAGTACAGACGACTCATGGTAAAATGAGTATTCCCGGAGATTTCAAGGGAACGTGGTTCGTCCTTTTCAGCCATCCGGCGGATTTTACACCGGTTTGTACAACAGAGTTTGTGGCGTTCCAAAAAAGATTTGAAGAATTCGGGAAACTAGGTTGTAAGCTCATCGGAATGTCAATTGATCAGATTTTTTCTCACATTAAATGGGTCGAATGGATAAAAGAAAAATTAGAAATCGAAATTAAATTCCCGATTATTGCCGCAAATGATGCGATTGCCCTTAAATTGGGTATGCTCCATCCCGGGAAGGGAGCCAGTACTGTCCGGGCGGTTTTTATTGTCGATCCCTCAAGTAAAGTAAGACTCATCATGTATTACCCCCAGGAAGTGGGAAGAAATATGGATGAGGTTGTGAGAGCAGTTAAAGTCTTGCAGATTGCCGATAAACAGGGCGCGGTAGCGGCGGGGTGGCCAAACAATGAATTAATTGGTGACAGAATTATCGTCCCACCCCCAAAAGACGAAAAGTCTGTAAAAGAGCGTCTGGCAGATAAAAGTCTTGACTGTTACGATTGGTGGTTCTGCCATAAACCTTTGCAAAAATAGCGATATCGTAAATTATAAACGCCCGGAATACTCGTTGTTATGGATGTAGTCCGGGCTTTATTATTTCCGTCACTCTACCGGGGGCGGCATGGTATATACAGAAAAGACCTCGTTTGATGAAAGTGCCCGGTTAAATATCATGACATCATCTATACTTCCTTTAAATAGATAATTATTAATATCCCCGGATCCGATTGCACCGATATAATTTGTTGAGACATCCGAATAATGAGAATAAGACATCGTTTTAGAAGCAACAGATGTGCCATCGACATAGAGAGTAAGAGTGTGTTTATTATTATCATAAGCATATGCAATATGGTACCATCTATTCTCCACGCATCCGGAAGGCTGATCTATTATACTATACGAATTATAGAATCTGTGATTATCTTCATAAAATTGAAACCAGAAACCATTCCAGTTTTCCTTATCCGAACAATTTCCCATGATCGTTTTGTCTAATTCTGCCAAGGAATCAACCTTCACCCATGTACAGATGGTAAAACTCCCCGGAGAATTCAGCATTATGGGTGTTTCCACATATGCATTAAGCCCGTTAAAGAGTGCAGACCGGGAGGCGTTGCCGAATCTATCAATGGAATAATCGATATTATACCCGGCAGCGTCCTGATAATTCCCGCTTGAATCCGTACAATTGCCCTCAAATTTATATTCGGCTATGAGTCCCGGCATCGGTGTGGGTGTGGCATCCGGGCCAAGGTCTACCACAAATAAACGTGCGGATTCGGATGAGCCATTATACCGTGCGGTAATAGATACAGTTCCATATACATAGGTCATCACATATCCGTCTGAAAGAGCAACAGCGATGGTTTCATCGTTTGATGACCATTGAGCGTCATCACTTACATCAATATACTCCCCGGTAGATGAATCAACTCTATATAAATGGTAATATATGGCTTCCCCGGGGGCTACATGTAAATTTTGAGGATTAAGAATGATTTCATCCGGTTCGGTTTTGCTCAGGAGTGAAATAACGAGATTGCATCCTGAAAAAAAAATTAAAATAAGTAAAGAAAGGAATGATAAGGAATAGAATAATCGTCGCATTATCTATCCTCCTGTTTTGAAATAGTTTTATAATTGGGTTTTTTGCATGTAAATTCGTGAGTATTCTCTTCAATTTACATGATAATGCCAACCTTATATCAATGTGAAGTATTTTTCCCTTAGAAAAAAAATACTCCGAAGCCAATTACCCCGGAACTATTATTGGATTTTAGCAATTGACTCCATTATTAAATATACTAGCAAAATAAAAGAGAAGGCAAGAAAGATTTTTTATATTGTTTCCCTATTAACTATTATAGGTCTAATGTCTTATAGTTTCAGTAGGATAAATGCTTAAAAAAATAAGGTAAAAGGTATTATTGATAAATATATAACATTGTATTAAATTTTGTAATAGATTGTCCGCTATTAATAGAATATTGTATGCTTCTACCGGATAGTCCTGATGTGAAAATGCTTTGTTTAAATGATTGTTTCATTATATGAATTAAAATGGTTCGTCATCATTTAAACCAATTCGTGGTCTATTAAACAAATAGTGTATTAAAAAAAGATAATAGAAAAATTGAATATAAATTACTCAAAATCTATATGTAAGGAGAAAAAGGATGAACCAAATACCCCCCCTTCCTTTTAATTCCAATTTTTCTATTAAAAAATTGATATGTGTTATCTTATTTATTTTCATTTTTTTGATACCTTCCAACATTTACAGCTTCGGTAATCATGTATATTTATTACAGAGTGTTGTTGTTGCCGAATCTTCAATTCAGGTAAAAATCCAGTGGACAGATAACTTTTTAGACGAGGATGGATTTCAGATATTCAGAAGGTCCGGCAGGTTCGGCCGGTTTCATATGATTCAAGTCACAGATCCGAATGTCTCGTCCTGGATAGATACAACCGTAAAACCTGACACCCTCTATGTTTATTATATACAACCCCGGATCCGGGGATGGGCATTCAGCCCTATGGCCTTCACAATTACTCCTGAAAAACCCCGAATGGTCCCGGCGAAACCGGAGTACCTCTCGGCGGAGGTACTATCCCCTGAGAGCATTAAACTTGAATGGACAGACATGTCGGATAATGAATATGGATTCAGGATAGAACGTAAAACCGTGGATGGTGATTTTGTTCCTGTAAATTCAGTGGGACCTCAATCAACATCTCTCATAGATTCCGGTCCCTCATTACGTTCCAAAGAAGCGTATATCTACAGAGTCATTTCCTTTAATCCGGCCGGGGATTCACAACCATCAAATGAGGTAAAAGTGACTATTCCCATGACCCCGGGCAAGGCTCCTCTGTCCCCGGCAAATCTTACCTGCACTCCGCTTTCATTCACTATAATCTCTCTTGAATGGACGGATAATGCATGTAATGAAGAACACTATACTATCGAGCGCAAGGGTTCCGGTGAAAAAGAGTTCTCCGTTATAAAGGAACTTTCAGGAAATGCTCAAGGATTTATCGATACCGGCCTCGATGCCGGTTCAGGATATACATACAGAGTACGTGCATATAATTCTCAAGGATTTTCCCCATATACAGAAGAAGTTGATGCCACGACGATGCAGGCACAGCGGCATACGCCGAATGATCCTTTATATCTCATAGCTACGGCTACTTCCGCTTTTCAGATTGATCTTTCATGGATCGATAATTCGGATAATGAGTTCGGATATATTGTTCAGCGGAAAGAAAAAATGAGATGGACCGGGCATAGCTATGGAAAGAATTATAAGCCCTGGGATTATTTCTATAAAAATGTTGCAATTATTTATAATTCGACAACATGGACAGATAATGATGTAAAACCGGATACAATGTATGAGTATAAAGTGTCTTCCTTTAATAATAAGAATATGTCCCGGGGATTTTATGCTGCTTCAGTGCAAACACCGGATATTCCCGTGACCATCCCTGAAATTCCTGCATATGTCACAGGTTCATCTCTGGCAGCACATCAGGTTGATCTTAAATGGAAAGATACTTCCGGAGATGAAGATGGATTTGTTATCGAACGAATGATACCGGGAGATGATTTTTATCCGGTAAAAACTGTTCCGTCCACTACCACGGAATGGTCGGATAAAAACATATGTTCATCTTCATATTTTGTATATCGTATAAGGTCCTTTAACAGGGCCGGCAGCTCTGATCCTTCTCCGGAGATTATTGTATACCCGGTTTCACATCCCGCTGCCGTACCTGCCGAACCATCACATTTGGAAACAATCCCTCTCTCGGCGACCCGGATGAAACTTTCATGGTCGGATAATTCCGATGACGAAAACGGGTTTATTGTCGAACGCCGGACAAAGGATTGCGGGTACCGGATTGTTGCAGCTATTTCCCGGAACAATCCGGGCTTTATTATTGAACAACAGGACACGGATTTATTGCCTGGTACCGAGTACATGTACCGGGTTTCTGCATATAATATATACGGTAACTCCGGTTATTCGAATGAAACATATAATACAACACTTTCGTTTCCCGGAAGCACACCATTATCACCAACCATCCTTTCCGGTAAAGCCCTGGCGCCTCATCATATTTATATTTCATGGACCTGTGATGCCTCTGATGAAGAAGGATTTATTATACAGAGAAAGCAGGACCGTGACTTCTGGACAAATATTCATGTTGCAGGGGTTGATGTGAATGAATGGGTTGATTCGCACGTTTCGGAAGACACAATGTATATGTACAGAATCGCTGCATATAACCTTCATGGTCAATCATTCTGGTCGGAACCTATCAGTGTATCATCTCTCTTGAATCCAATAAGTTCATCCCTTTCTACCGTTGTTGTCACCCCGGATAGTGTTGATGCAAACGGAGTCGATAGTGCGGATATTTTCGTCACGATTAATGATGTTGATGGAAATCCTGTGGAAGGCGTGAAAGTAATTATTCAGGCGACGGGTATCGATACTATCATCACTCAGCCGGAATCGCCGACAGATGCAGCGGGCCGTGTTTCCGGTGCAATCGCATCAACCTCTGCCGGAGAAAAGATAATCACAATAATTGTGAATCCCGGACCGGAAAACCTTGAACTTGATGATCAACCAATCGTTACATTTTTCTCTACACCCCGGACCCGGCTCGTTTTTACTGTGCAGCCTTCCCACACTTTTTCCGGTGGAATTATCTCGCCGGCAGTGCAACTTGAGTTTCAGGATGCTTCGGGAAATTGCATTACCGGTGCTTCGAATGTTGTAACACTCACTCTCGGGATGAACCCGGTAAATACAATTCTCTATGGAACAAAAACCCTTCAGGCTGTTAATGGTAAAGTCTCCTTTGCGGATTTATATATTGATACCTATGCGGAAAATTATACAATTGTCGCATCATCGGATAATTGCGATTCCGTGGAAAGCGAAAGATTTACAATCCTTCCCCTGGAATTAACAATCGGGAATGATGGGAATGGTTCAACCGTTCCTCAAGGACCTATCCGGGTGAATTACCGGGAAGAAATTCTCATTAAAGCAGTTCCACAGGACGGATACCATTTTGTCGAGTGGAAGGTTGTGAATGGTACGGTGACGATTGATAATCCAGGGTCAGAATCAACAACCGTAACCATGAATCATGATAATTCGACTGTCCATGCGGTTTTCGATATAAATGTCTATTCCATTTCTTCTACAAGCGGACCTGATGGTACGATTTCTCCTTCCGGTGACGTTTTTATTCCTTACGGCGGATCACAATCATTTTCAATCGTACCGGATGAGCACTATCATATTCAGGATGTCTCTGTAGATGGGATCTCTGTGGGTGCTGTACCGGTCTATGAGTTTACCCAAGTAACAGGCAACCATACGATTCAAGCAGAGTTTGCTCTTGATACATTTATCATTTCTGCCGAGGAAGTGGAAAACGGAAATATTAATCCCTCCTTCGAGAGTGTTGTACCCTCCGGCGGATCTTTGCTCTATACAATAACCCCGGACGAGCATTATCATATTCAGGATGTCTATATAGATTACGTCTCTGTTGGCGTAGTGACGGAATATGAGTTTGTCCAGGTAACAGAAAACCATAACATCTATGCAGAGTTTGCAATCGATACATTCATTATCAACATAAATGAAGGGGAAAACGGGAGCATTACACCTGCGGGCGGGAGCGTCGTCGAATATGGGGGGTCGTTAGTCTATACGATAACCCCGGATGAGCACTATCATATTCAGGATGTCTTTGTAGACGGCGTCTCAGTTGGTCCGGTGACGGAATACGAGTTTGTCCAGGTA
>JAFGRV010000028.1 GCA_016934975.1 Spirochaetales bacterium
CCCGCGATTAGTCGCGTTCGATTCTACACAGTCAGGACTTTTTTAATTATTTACTTAGTAAGAATAAATCAAGGTAATTTTTTGTCGTTTTAAGTGTGCTTCCTTTTAATAATATAAACAATGCAAATTTAAAAAGCAAATTTTTTAAAAAAAAAATGAACCTGCAAGACATATGTCTCCTTTCATAATGAACAGGATCAAATACCCTGAGGAATACAAAGGAATACTGATGTGAACCGAGCATCTCCGTTAATCTACAATGTCCCCCGGAGGTGACTGTTTATACGATCAATCATTAATTCCATGTATTCGAAAATGAATATAATCAACAGACCAAACATGACAATAATGTACATTAGTAACTAATATAGCATATCAATATAAATAAACGATAACTAATTACCAATTAAATACATAAATCTACTTTAAAGGTATTGACAGTATTTTATCTCTTTTATTATATTTACCGTGAGGAAAAAATATGGGAAATATCGAATCAAATCCCCTCATGACACTTTCGGAAGTCGCAGTATACCTGAAGATCGCGGAAAGAACCGTACTCCGGCTTATACACAAGGGTATCTTACCCGGCATAAAAGTCGGTAATCAATGGCGGTTTTTTAAATCAATTATTGATGATTGGCTTATTTCGAATATAGGGAATATGAACCCCGTCATTCCGGAAAATGAAAACAAGAGTCTTTTAGTCAATTTCCTCGCCCCCCGGTATATCCTGCCGGATATTCACCCCGGGGAAAAACAAGCGATTCTTTATCAACTCATCGCGCCTCTCGTGGAGGAACGGATTATTAATGTACCATTTTTAACTATTCAGAAACTCATGCACAGGGAGAATATAAGTTCAACAGGGATCGGAAATGGTGTGGCCTTTCCTCACTTTCGCAATCCCAGGGAAAATCCCGCCGGGGCGCCCCCAATTATCGCTGGTATCTGCAGGGAAGGAACGGATTACCATGCCCTTGACGGCAAACCGGTGAGATTATTTTTTCTTCTCTGCTCTAATAACGAATCCATGCATTTAAATATCATGTCCAGATTAGGTCATCTTTTAATCGAAGAAACCTTCCGGGATTCTCTGATTCACGCAGCTTCCGGAGAGGAATTCATTCGATTAATCAGAGAAGAGGAAAGTTCACAATAAGCGTATGATAAAACTTCGTTTTATCTTCCAATTTTGTTTTCATAAGGAGTAAATATGAATCTGCGTTCAATTTTATCGGAAGATATGTGCTGCATTTTAACCGAAAGCACAAAAAATGAAAATTTATTTACCCTCATCAATCTTATCACTCATAAATTATCACTTAATGAAAAAGATTCGGAGAATCTTATGAAGGGTATTTTTTACCGCGAACAGCTTATGAGTACCGGGATAGGGCTGGGTATCGGGATTCCTCATATCAGATTCGAAGGGGTTTCAGAACCGATTTTGGCCGTGGGGGTGAGAAAAGAGGGTATCCCTGATTATGAAACAATGGATAATGAAATTATCAAAATTGTCGTTATGATCATCGTCGGAAAGTTTCAACATAAAGAACATATCCGGCTTCTTTCACTTATTGTCTCCATGTTTAAAAAAAAGGGAATCAAGGAGCGATTAGTAAGCGCGCCCGACGGGAGTGAGATATACACTATTATGGCAGGGCAGAGTGATGCTTCAGATATTTAATACGATAATTAACCGGATCCCGATTATCGATTTTAATATTTTACTTTTTCTGGGGGCCATACTTTTTTTGGGAAGTATCGGCGGCCGTTTATTTCAGAAAATAAAATTCCCACAGGTTGTGGGTTATATTGTTATCGGAATAATCATCGGTCAAACGGGGATTCATATTATCACAAAGGATCTTATAAATACGATGCACCCCATAAGCAGTTTTGCCCTTGGTATCATCGGATTTATGATCGGCAGCGAATTGAAGATTAAGGTCATACGGAAATATGGTATACAATTTTCAATTATTTTACTTTTGGAATCACTTACCGCTTTTGTTTTTGTCAGTATCCTGGTTTTTATAATCGGTATATTTTTATTCAAAGATATCAAAACGGCCCTGGCCACCGCACTCCTCCTCGGGAGCATCGCTTCCGCCACAGCTCCTGCCGCAACAACCGATGTTTTATGGGAAAATAAGACAAAAGGGCCCTTAACAACCATGGTCTTAGGGTTAGTGGCAATGGATGATGGTGTTGCCCTGCTGCTTTTTTCAATATGCAGCAGTATTGCCGCCGCCCTTATCGGGAAAGGCACGGTAGATGCGGGATCCGGTATTTTATTGTTAGTGTATGAAATTGTGGGGGCCTTACTCCTCGGTTCCTTTATCGGCTCCTCTTTAAGTAAAATAATAAAAGGCTTTGTCGATGAGGATAAAATTCTGGTCTTTTCACTGAGTTCCCTTCTCCTCCTTATCGGCATTTCGCAGGTCCTGAACATCAACATGTTACTTGCAACCATGAGCATGGGTTTCTTTATATCAAACTTCGCACCCCGCAAAAGTAAGGATACTTTTCATCTGATACAAAAATTCAGTCCCCCTATTTATATATTATTTTTCGTATTAGTCGGGGCGGAATTAAATGTATCACATCTTACATTCCTGGTTATAATCCTTGCGGCACTCTATCTTGCAGGCAGGGTTTTCGGTAAATTCCTCGGGGCTTATCTTGGATCCAAATTATCAAAAGCCCCCCCGACCGTCCGGAAATACCTGGGATTATGCTTAATGAGTCAGGCCGGTGTTGCCATAGGGCTTGCCATTCTTTCGGAAAAAATCTTTGCCGGGAGTATAGGAGATATCATTATCATTGTTATTACAACGACAACCTTTGTCGTTCAGCTTGCCGGACCTCCCCTTGTGAAGTTAGCGGCGATAAAATCCGGTGAAGCGGGCTTAAATGTTACGGAGGATGACCTTCTCACATCAAGCACAGCTGCCGATCTGGTTTTTAAGACATTCCCCGCTGTTGAATCAGATACGACAATTAAGGAAGTTCTTAACATTTTCAGTCAAAACGAGAATCATTATTACGCGGTGGTGGACCGGGAAAAATTTGTCCAGGGTATTATCACCATTGAAAATTTAAAATCCCTTATCATGACCGAATCAATAAATGAGATTCTTGTTGCTCATGACATCATGGAACCGGTTGTCCGGAGTTGTCTCAGGGAAACCCCGGCAGTTACGGTCAGAGAAGAACTGAAAAAGTATAAAATACCATGTATGCCGATTGTAGATAAAGACGGGCATTTTATCGGTATGGTCGAAGAGCGGTCCATTGATAATTATATTTCCGGAAAGATCTGGGAATTAAATAAAACCCTGGAATCTTTGGAGTAAAAAATCTTCTATTCTCTTGACTGAAATTAACTTCCTCTGGTATTAATACAGTGACAGTGCAATAATCTGCTATAAACAAAATATTGTTTTGCGCTTACGGGGGAGCGAATGAAAAACTTAACAAAGATTCCGGTCTTTTTATGCATTACTCTCTTATTCTATATGATATCCGGGTGTTCCGGGAATCCCGAAGGATTTACTCTTCTCCACTGGTCATGTAAAAAAGGAGATCTTCCCATGGTGAAACTCCTTGTAGAGGAGAAAGGGATGAATGTCAATGCACGGGACAAAGATCACAGGACACCCCTCTATATCGCGGCACGGGAAGGATACAGAAATATCGTCGATTATCTTATCAGTAATGGGGCAGAGACAAATATAAGGGATAATGAGGGCATGACGATCCTGCACTGGGCGGCGAAAGAAGGATTCTCGGATATAATATCCCTTATTGATACCGAAGAAGATCTTATCAATATAAAAGATAACAAAGGATATTCCGCATTACAATGGGCCTTTTTAAAAGATCATAAAAAAGCGGTGATACAATTGATTAATGCCGGATCGAATCTTACTATTACGGATTCGAAAGGAAATACCTTGCTTCATTGGGCTGCCGCCCATGGGTATACGGATGTTGTGAAACTTCTTATCGATAAAGGTGTGAACCTTAATGCAAAAAACAAGGCCGGGTATGTTCCGTTTCATCTTGCGGCGGACAGAGACCAGAAAGCGGTTGTACAAATGCTTATTGATGCGGGCGCCGAGGTCACAATACGATGGCCTAAAAAATCATTTTTATAAAATATAGAGAGTTAAAATATATAAGAAGTTCTCCTTGGGGAAATTATTTTCAGGAGAACCTCCCATTATTTTTAATAGAGAAAGAAAAATAGGAACATGATGGAATTTTTGGAAAATATAAGCAGTTTCGTATCGGATTTATTTTATACGATTGTACATGGTATATCCCGGTTCCGGAAACTTATCGGGGATTTGTTTAAAAACATAAAAAAGCGGCACAAAGAATCACGATTTCATCTGAGAGATTTTAATCTGTACAGACGGATACGGGAATCTTCCGTACGGTTTTATTTAGAGAGAACAATCACCTTTCATAAAAAAACAAGCATTATCACATGGCAGCCCCTCCTTTTTGTCCTGGCAAAGCTGGGAGCAGGAATCGTTCTCTCACTCTCTTTTTTCTCTTTATATCCCTATCTTGCCACATATATAAAAGAATTGATTCTATTTTTTAGACTCAACGAAATCTATAATTTTGATTTTCCCACGACAACATTCATCGAGAGCATCGCCCGGGCGATTCTCCTTATCATTCTCGGATACATCGGGATATTTTATGTAAAGTATCAATTCGAAGCACTTTTTTCCGCTCTCGTCATCAGTACTACCGATAAAAAAGTCTATTACATAAAAAACGCCCTTATTATGAAAGAGCTTTTTATCTTTTCCATGCCGGAGATTGATCTTGTCGTTCTTAAACAAAACATTCTGACACGGCTTTTAGGCATCGGTACAATTCTTCTGCAAAAAAAATCCGGCGAACAGGTTATTATCGCTTCCATTAAAAATCCCTCGAAAATATTTCTACACCTCACGTCCCTTACCGGTTGCGGTCAAAAGGAAATGAGGGGGTGAAGCTTTTTTCGAAAAGATTTATTTATATTCCGTATTTTGCTGCTTTTTTTATAACCTCTCTTTATTTTCTTTTCCAATTCCATCATATACAGCAGTTTCTTGATTTTGACCAGATCGTCTATTGCAATAATATTTTAGCGGCCCTTAAGTACAAAACGGCCATCATGTTTAATTCCCATCATCTCCATATGGAAATCGGGGGAAAGTGGTTTCATCAATGTATGATCGAATATTTTGAGAAGTCAGGATTCACCGATGTGGTGTTCAACAATCGCCTGCGGTCTGTTATTTTCGCAAGTACCGGCATATTTTTTATGATTCTCTATCTGAAAGAAATAACGGGAAAACTCACCTGGGGATTTATCGGCGGCATCCTCACCGGATTCTGTCACGGATATCTTTCCTATGCAACAAAGGTTGATACGGCGATTTATCCCGCCGCGGGGATGATCCTTATTCTTTGGATATTTTTAAAGCTTGAAAAAGCAAAAAAATGGAGTGTTCTTCTTTCGGTCCCTGGGGCAATCATTCTTTTTTTAAGCGTGATGTTTCATCAATATATGGGGATCGCATGTATGATCAGCGTTATTACCCTTGCTTTGCCCTCCCGGATATTTCAGGGATTTCCTTTCCGCCGTCCCTTTTCCATAACAAATCTTCCGGTGAAACCGGAAATCGACAGATCTCCTAAAAAACGATATATAACAGCGGCGGTCACGGGTTTGCTTGGAATTCTCCTTGTCTGCGGCGGATACTTTTATGCCGGTGAAACCTGCTATAATCTTCCTTTTTCCAAAGAAGAAAAGCGAAACTGGCGGGGTCCTTTTGGGAACAGGGTTTTTCAAAACTGGGTTCTCGGGTACGCTGTTGATAACAAATGGGGCAAAGGAATAAGCAACTTTTACCCGGGGAGTCCGTTTTCCGGGTATACCCGGGCATTTTTGGCGACAGTACCGGTACGAACTATTTTACCCTCAAAGGACTCCCGATATGATTACAATATGAAAAAACCTTTCCATAAATTTCATCTCACCCACACACTTGTAGCATATGCGACAATTGTCGTACTTTTCGGTGCAATCCTGTTATTCCCATTGCTTCTTTACCGGTACAGAAGAAGTTTTTTACTTATTTTCTTTAGTATTATTTTATTCTCCCTTTTTACCACCTACTGGGAATCGTATTACTACGAATTCTGGATCATTCCCTGCCTGTTGGTCTGCGTCCTTGGAATTCTCATACTCAACCTGATAGCGGAAAAACTCGCCCTGTTCATAAAAGACTTTGCATGGTATATCTTGTATATCCCTGCCATCATCTTCACTTTTTTCATTTCCTCGCATAATATCCAGTACCACGCGGTTCCCTATGCCAGGAACCAGGTCCTCTGGGGATACAGCCTGACATGGCCGAAACCCTATTATTTAAAACTTATTTCAAGGGATATTTATAAAAATCCTGAGGAACCATATAATTTTATTTTTAAAGAGTAATATTATGAAGGGAAATCCCTGATATTTTAATTATCTATAAGTCCGGGGCTTGCTCTCATCTGTTTATTTCATGTATAATACATGATCGAAAACAATTGCGAAAAAGCTTTTACTTTTTACAATTGTCAGACCGAAAGAATAACATAAGGGGACTTGTAAAAACTTCTATTTTTATCGGTTACCTTAATGAGGATTTTTGTTAAAAATCCTCTGGCTTTAAAAAATTCAACCTAAGGAAAGAGGTTTTTGCCGGGAATCTCCGGTTGTTAAGAAAAACCGCACAGACGAACATGAGTATAAAAATAATTGGACCTGGGGCGATCGGCTCCCTTATTGGAGGACTTCTCAATTTTAAGCGGATTGAAGTCTGTTTTGCAAACAATCCGGGATGGGAAAAAAAACGGGCGTCTGCCACACTCAGACTCGTACTTCCCGACAAATGGCTCACTGTGGAAGGGATCTGTTATGATGATGAGAGAAAAACCGATTTTACATTTGTGTCTGTAAAACGGCATCAGTTAGTATCGCTGCAACCGGAGGAATTTTCCCGGCATATGCCCGAGTCTTCGGGAACAATCCTTTTTTTTAATTGTTCGAAACCGGAGATAAGTCATTTAGCCCTTGATAACTTTCAGATTCATCACTGCATCACCCTGCTTTCCGCAATAAGTTTGCAGCCCGGGGATGTGGAACTTACCTCCCGGGACGCCCATATTATTTGTGAAAAAAACAAACAACTAAAGAAGATTTTTTCATTACTCAAGGATTTCCGTATAAAACTTCATATGGTAGATGATATCAATCCCTATATGAACTCATATTTTATTTATCAACTCCTCTCCCTCCCCGTTGCCATGTGTAATTCCACACTATCCCATTTTCTCTCTTACAGAGAAGGAAGAGAACTTGCCCTCCGGGTGCTTCACGAGGGAATCAAAACCTTTGAAAAACTGGAAAATCCCATGCAGAAACTCCCTGCAAATGACCCGGTGGAACTCCTTAATCTGCTCACAAAAAAACCGGATCAATTTTCAGCCAGGCAGTACAAACCGGACAGATCCTTTAATCCGTTACTCCAGTCACTCCTCCTGGATAAGGAAACGGAGGTAAAAGAAATAAACGGTGTACTCATCAACGCGGCAAAAGATGCCGGGGTTGATACCTCATGGAACTGGCGGCTTCTCCAGAAACTGCCGAGGATCAAGCGATTCGGGTTTTATCCCACCCCATCGGATCTTTTAAACGGGATTTAGACTATTTTGGTCAAAACACTATTTTTATCTCTGTTATTGCTGACAGTATCCCTTAGTCCATATCGGTCTGGAGGGCGGATCTGTTTCCAGCCGCTTCGTCCATTCATCATCATTTAACCGGTTCCAGTCTTCCTCAATCAATTCATAATAGCTCATGACATATCCGACGCCTGCAAGGTTCCTGTTATCCGCAGGATCGGTATAAATGAGGATGATAGGATTTAGCTTGCCAACTGCCTCATGAAGCACTTCCCCGGTGATTGAACTTGATGCAACATCCGCTATGAGTTCCGGATCATCTTCGGGAAGGTCTGCCGAAGCAAAGAAATCCAGCAGATCAAGACCCCACCCTTTTATTATCGACTGCTCTGATGTGGTGAGGGGATCCCCGGCTACGATTTTCTCCGCATACCCGCCAAACCGGAAGGCCCAACTCGCCAGGGTTTGAAGTCTGTATTTGTGAATCGGAAGTTCAATGGAAAAAGTATCGATAACAGAAATAAGCTGCCGGCACATGCTTTCGAGGCGGGAATAAAATTCCGGATAGGGTTCCACCAGCCCGAGTCCTTCATTCCATGGAGACGGAACCATGGTCTGTTTTGCATAGAGAATATTGTCATGGCGTAATTCCGTCCATGATGCCATCTGTGTATTCAGTTTTTCCCGCTGCCATACCGGATTCTTCATACAAGATGGAACCGATCCTGTGGGAATTACCGAAAGGGGCCTGAGGGTGTATAACCAGGCATTATAGGTACTTCGCATCCATTTTTCAGGAGAGATCGCATCAAACTCAGTAATAAGATCATCCACCCGGGCCTGAAGTCCGCTGTAGAGTGACATTTCGTCCGCCAACTCTTCATAGGCGCTCCCGGACTTTAAAACTGTCGCGGCAATATCCAATCCCAGGGGAAGGGCCCGGTCGGGTACATCCGGAAAACAGGTTCGCTGCATCGCCTCACCATCAATAACATAGCGTTCACCCATCCATTGCACATATTTTTTCGGTAGATCCCCGGGATTTGCAAGGGGAACGGGAATAATTTCGGATTCCGGATATTTATTACTTAAAAGTTCAGCCCGGAGCTTCACCAGGTTATCATGATCGGACAAAAGCAGATAATGTTCCACATTATACAAACTTCCGAAGCAATCGTTCATTGCCTGTTCTACCATAACCGGTGTAATACTATCTGCCGAATCAACAAGCAACGAAGTGGTATTATAAATCTCTTCCCAAATAGGGAAAGCACCATTTTTCACATGAGTAAGAATAAATGCCATGATTGCCGAGCCGGCAAGTTCATATTCCGAATCTTCGAGACTGTTCGGATCATACACCCTGAATATCCGCCTGCTCATCCATTTCACTGCCCGGAAATACTGTTCAAGCTGCTCATCCCCGGCATAATGCCCCCTGGGTTCGTAGATTGTGAAATCGTCTCCCGGGTAATATTCGGTTACCGTATGTTCATACACTTTTGTCAGAAACTCATTTGCTTCATTCCGAATAGGTTCAGTACCAGTCTTGGTAATTACCGTGTCACCTTTTATTAAGGCTTCACCAACAGCAAACACGATCCACAACCGGCGAGCTGCTTCTTTCAGAAATGTTCCATCTCCAAGCCGGGTGTATTCATTGATACACTCAGCATGCATCAAACTCATAAGGTTTTCCATTTTTGGCGCTAATGAGTTTTTTTCCATGGTTTTAAGCAGATTATCATAGACCATATGAAAGATATGGAGAAGCGCGTCTGTGGTAATAAATGTCGGGACAGTATCAGATGTTCGAAACAAAGAAAAATAACGACTTGAAAGATTGTTATATGGTGTGTTCCCGAGAACGACAAATCCATTCCGTAAAAGCATTTCTTCCGCAGCTTTATCAAAAGGTTCAAAATCTCTCACAGCCGCGAGGTTTATCGGCACAGGATATGAGGGTGTTCCGGCGGGGAACTTATCAATGAGCCCGACATAATACTGTGCAATTAAAAGGGCATCGACAATATCGACACTCCCGTCATCATTCACATCACATACCGTCACGAAAAAGTTGGCGGGATTCATACCCACGTAATACTGGGCTACAAGAAGAGCGTCTATAATATCAACCTGGGAATCGTTATTTGCGTCCCCTATTGCCTGGGCAGATAGGGGGATAAGTGCTGTAACACAGAACATCACGAGACAAAATAATAAAAAAACGGTATTTTTCATTTTTTTCTCCTTATTTATTTAATAATTTATTCTATTACAATAGAAAAAATATAGTAAAACATAGAAAACGACAATTGTAAATAGTATTTTGACCTTAATTTGTATCAGAGTTTTGTCCGAACCGGGAGACACGTGTCGGGCGTAGAAAAGTTTACTGATACCCACTTCTTTACTACTAAAAACGGACAGAGGGATCTATACATTGATACTTTAGTACAGTGATTGAGGTTAATTCACCTAAGGGAAGTATATTTAAATTAAGTTGTACACGTCCGGCAGGAATCTCTAAAGTAAGCTCCCATAATCCCGGTGTTGTTTCCGAGAAATCCACGGATCCGGCGAGATCAGGAGGAACAATTGATGCATATTCATAAAGAATAACCCGGCTCATCTCCCCTTCGCCGATGGAGAGACTAAAATTATATGTACTATTGCCATACACTGTTCCTTCAAGTGGAGAAAGCAGCTCGATTTTGTAATCTGCATAATCCGGGAAAACCTGCAAAGGCATTGTTTGGGCAACAGATTCATTCCCGGTTTTATTTAGAAAGAAAATAGCGATATATGCATCGTCATCAATAGTATTTCCAAGGGATCGGCATTTATTCTTGACAAGTGATACCCATTAATCTAAAATTTGAATTCGCAATACGACACAGTACGTTTCATCATGAATAGAGATAGAGTGCAAATAAATGATTCCGTAAGAAAACCCGGGAACATATCATTATTAATGAAATGATCCATGGGAAAGCATTCGGGAATCAATGTGTATAAAATATGAAACAAAAACGATTACACTTAGGGTTTCTGCATCCATCTCTTTTCTCATCCTTTGAAACAGACCTGTGGCAGGGCATTCATGATTCTGTAAAAACCTCGGGGTGCGGTCTTTATTGTTTTCTCGGTGGAATATATAAAGGAGGAGATCCGCTTATAGTACAGAGAAATCCGGTGTATGAATTGGTAAATCGGGAAGAATTGGACGGCCTTATCATCTCATGCGGAAGTATGTTCCAATTTACCGGGGAAAATGACAAAGAGGAATTCTTATCACGATTTAAAAATATTCCGGCAATAACTCTCTATGAAATTTATTCAGGGTTCTCATCTATTACAATAGATAATAAAAATTCCGTAATCAAACTCGTGAAACATTTTATTGAAATACATAACTATAAAAACATTTATTACATTACAGGTTCCATGGAAAGCAAAGACGGATTTGAAAGATTTGAAGCCTTTAAGGAGGCAATGAATGAGTATGGGTCGGGCTTCAAACCCGCTCATGTATATTACGGAAGTTTTACCAGCAAGAAACCCCTTAAATCCTTTTATGAAGATATAATAAATAAACGAATTCAGCCGGATGCAATCATTACGGCAAATGATGCCATGGCCATATATTTAATCGATTGTTTAAAAAATAATGAATTTACTATTCCGGGAGATATAGGAATAGCCGGATTCGATAATCAGAAAGAAACATCATTCTTGTCACCGCCTCTGACAACAATTCACCATCCGGCATATCATATTGGAAAAAAAGCAGTGGAAAATCTTGTTTCCTGGATCCGGACCGGAAATCGGCCTGGAGATGAAATCATTCCGACATACCCGATTTTCCGGCAATCCTGCGGATGTTCGTATATCAGTTCCTTTAAACAAAAGCAAACACCTGATCCGGGGGAAAATGTCCGGGGAGGGAATAAGAATGATATCGGGAATGTCACCTCCCTTAAAAAAGAGATGACAACAGACCATGTAAAAACCTGGATTATGACTCATCTTCCGGAAAATTATTACGGAATGCTCAATTTCAATCAATTAAAAGAAACCCTCTTATTATTTTTTTCATACCTTGAATCAGGAGATGATGTCACATTTTCAAAAGGATTTGAAACACTTTTCGCCGATATGATAAAAAATGAGAATACAATAAGATTATATACCATATTTCTAAAAAGAATCTTTATAGCCCTGGAAAATGAAAAAAAATACGAGAGATCACCTCACCTCGAATTATTGAAGAAAACAGTTTATAAACTTATAGAGGAACTACCGGAAGATATCTCACGCTATAAAGCAGGGAAATTCAACGAAAGCTTTGTTGAAAACTATCTTATGAACGACGGAATTTTGCGCGCAAAAGACCTTGATGAGCTTTCGGCTTTTCTAAAAGTTAGACTTCCCAGATTCAACATCCACACGTATTTCATATTTCTTTATAAAAATCCCGGGGATATTCAGGAAGGGGCATACTTATTTTTGTATCCGGAGAATGATAAGCCTGTTAACAAATTGTATGATCTGAAACAGATAGTTCCGGCTTTACTTGAAAAATCCACTGTGAATAAATCGTATATTATTTCCGGTCTTTATTATGATAATTACCAGATCGGTTTTTCAATTCTTGAATCGTCAGCACATAACTGGGCGTTTTACGAATCATTGTCTCTCGGCCTGAGCACAGGGTTTAAAACAATCCATCTTCTTGACTCGTTAAGAAAATATTCATCCGAGCTTGAAAAAAAAGTCCAGGAACGAACGGCTTCCCTTGAGGAAGCCGGAAAAAAACTGGAAATTGCAAATAATGAACTTAAAAAACTTGATAATACAAAGAATGAATTTATCGCAAATATCACACACGATTTCCGCTCACCTCTCACGGCGATAATCGGAATGGCAGACCTTGGACTGCATTATCATACGGACGGTGAGGATAATAAAATAAATGAATACTTCAGGATCATACTCTCTGCATCAAAAAAACTTAAAATCCATATCGACAAACTTCTTGACCTGGCAAGGCTGGAAGCGCACGGAGTGGAGATAAAGGAATCCTTTTTTGATTACATAGAATTTTTACATATTCTTTTCAATTTTTATAAACCCACAGTCGAACCCAGGGGGATTCAATTAATCGAAAAATTTTGTCCGACTGCAAAGATTGTGCTTCATACGGACAAAGAAAAAGTAGAGGAAATTCTTCATAATATCATCTCGAACGCAGTAAAATTTTGTGATCATAAAAACGGAATTATTACTTTGAATGTGACAGCGGACAATGGTTATATTATCACCGAGATCAAAGATAATGGTATCGGAATTCCCCGGGATAAAATCAATATCATTTTCAACCGTTTCGAACAAGTCAATCCCCATGATTTCTCAAATCAAAAAGGCACCGGGATCGGGCTGGCTTATTCAAGGGAACTCACCCAGCTTCTTGGTGGTGAAATATGGGCTCACTCGGGGGGCATAGGAAAAGGAACCTCTTTATTTTTAAAACTGCCTCTGCATGAAATTGATGAAAAAGCTCTATCCCGCAAAGAAATGACACATCTAAAAGCATATAGTCCCAACGGGGAAAAAATTGATGAAATAAATATCGTCTTGTCCGGGAAAGAAGAGAAAAAAGGTATTCTCACCGACGTGATACAGGACGACAAAACGACCGGGGATCCCATTTTTTCGAGTTTAATTCTCATCATCGATGATGATATAACGGTTTACCGGATTATAAGTGAGAATCTTAAAAAGAAAGGGTTCATTAATTTTATTTTTGCCACAGATGGTGTTTATGGAGCACAAGCCGTCACCCGATACAGACCGCACATTGTAATTTGCGATTTTGCCATGCCCAGGATGAGCGGCTTTGAGCTTTATGAAAAAATTATGCAGAATATTGAATTCAGACTACTACCGTTTATTTTCATTTCCGCGACGACAGATCACACAATTATTAATGATTTAAAAGACCGTGGTATATCATATTTCCTGAATAAACCGATAAATTATGAAAACCTTGCCATGCTTGTAGAACAGGGATTACGGCACTATCACTTATATCTCAAAACTCTGGGTTCTGCCGACAAAGATTACGTATCAGGTTTATTTACCAGACAGAAAGGAATGGAGATTATACGGGAGATTATGGGGCAGAATACAATCCCACGTGTATCTGTTATTTTTTTTACCATCGATTTTTTAAGCGATATTAATAATGAATATGGATATGGCGAAGGAGACAAGGTAATCCGGAATACCAGTCAGATTCTCCTGGAACTGCCGGAGAAAAAAAATATTCCTGTACGATACGGTGGTAATGAATTTCTTGTTGTACTTCCCGGATCGGATATAGAGGAAGCCCGTATTGTATCAGATACAATTATAAAAAAGGTCTCATCACAATTTCATTTTTATACAAATGAAATGAATGCTATTCCCGTATCAATCTCCTGTAGTTTGGGAATTACAAGTATCGCGACCCGTGAAAAAGTGATTTGTGACAAACTTTCGATTAATGCTCTTTCCGAACTCTATGTTCCCCTTGTTCATGAAACTCGGGACTTCCCCGAAATCATAAAGAAAAAACAATCGATTGCAGTTATTTTGATTGATGAAGTAAAAAAAGCCTGTCGGATTTCCGGACAAGGCATATGTAAAGACTGCGGTTTTACATCACATCCTTCTGCCTTAATTTCCGAAGGGAAATGCGAAAAGTGCGGAAGCAGACACATTATTCACAAACATAATCAGATCACGGTTTTTTAACATAAAAAGAGCAAAAAAAACCCGGCCTCCTGAAGGCCGGGTGATATGTATTCAAAATACACGATTGTCGAATTCTTTTTTATTCAAAGGATTGATCTGCAAGGTATTTGTAATTCCGGTACCGTTCTTTAGCATCTTTTCGTGCCTGATCCAGAAAAATGTCCGCCCGTTCCGGTTTTGATTGTTTAAGTGACCTGAACCGGATTTCGTTGTACATATATTCGCCCACATCTATAGTCGGTTCTTTAGAATCGAGTTTAAGAGGATTCTTACCCTCGGCTCTGAGCATCGGATTATACCGGAAAAGAGTCCACATACCTGAATCAACTGCAAGCTTCTGCTGGTCCATTCCTTTTGTCATATTGATACCATGTGCAATACAATGGCTGTATGCAATAATAAGGGAAGGTCCGTTATAAGCAGCTGCTTCGGAGAATGCCCGGAGTGTCTGCATTTTGTTGGCTCCCATGGCGACACGTGCCACATAGACATAGCCGTAACTCATGGCCATCATGCCGAGGTCCTTTTTAGAGATCGGTTTTCCATTGGCTGCGAATTTTGCGATTGCCCCGACGGGAGTTGCCTTCGACATCTGTCCACCTGTATTTGAGTAAACTTCCGTATCCATACAAAGTACATTGACGTTTTTACCCGCAGCAAGCACATGGTCAAGACCGCCGTACCCGATGTCATATGCCCAGCCGTCGCCTCCGAGGATCCAGACCGATCTGCTGATAAGATAATCCGCCACCGACAGAAGCGCCCGGGCGTCCTTGCTTTTATCGTTCTTAAGTATCTCTTTAAGTTTCTTCACATCCAACCGTTGTTTCTCGATTTCTTCCTGTGTCTCTTGTTTATTCTCCTTTATTGCGGTGAGAAGTTCTTTGTGAGACGAGCCCCCGGCGATCATTTTTTCCACAAGTTCCAGTCCATATTCATTCATCTTGTCGCTGGTAAGTCTCATTCCGAAACCAAACTCGGCGGCATCCTCGAAAAGTGAGTTGGACCATGTCGGACCACAGCCGTCGGGGCGGCGGGAATAGGGTGTGGTGGGAAGGTTTCCGCCATAGATTGATGAACACCCCGTGGCATTCGCTATAATCGCCCTGTCACCGTAAAGCTGGGATAAAAGTTTCACATAGGGAGTCTCGCCGCAGCCCGCGCATGCACCGGAAAACTCAAAAAGCGGTGGTATAAGCTGAGAGCCTTTTACGGTTGTCCGTTTAATGGTAGCGGGATCGGTATCAGGGAGAGAGAGAAAATATTTAAAGTTTACCGCTTCCTCGTCACGGAGAGGGATTTGTTCATGCATATTGATCGCTTTAAGATCCGTTTTATTTCCCTCTGCATCTTTCTTATATGCAGGACAAGCGTTTACACAGGCGCCGCATCCGGTACAATCTTCCGGTGCAACCTGAATTGTAAATAATTTGCCTGCAAATTCCTTGCCCTTTGCATCGGTGTGCTTGAAAGTCGGGGGCGGATTCTGCAAAGCCGAAGGATCATAAATCTTTAACCGTATAACACCGTGAGGACATACTAATGAACATTCGCCGCATTGAATACAGACATCAGGATCCCAGACCGGAATATTTTCCGCTACATTTCTCTTTTCGTATTGTGTCGTCCCCGTCGGGTATGTTCCGTCTGCGGGAAGTTTGGAAACAGGAAGATCTTCTCCTTTTTTCGCGATTATCATTCCCGTGACTTCTTTTACAAACTCAGGGGCGTCTTCCGGGACCGGGGGTTTCATATGAAGCTTACTCGTTACATTTTGCCCGTAATCCAGACGGACGATATAGTCTTTCGCGGAATCAATCGCCTGCATATTCTTACTGACGACATCTTTTCCTTTTTTCCCGTATGTTTTTTCCACTGCGTCTTTAATGAGCTTTAAAGCCTCATCTTCGGGGAGTACACCGGAAATAAGAAAGAAAGCAGTCTGCATGATCGTATTGATTCTTCCCCCAAGACCGATTTTTTCCGCGATATCATTTGCATCGATAATGTAGAATTTAAGTTTTTTATCGATAATTTGCTTTTGTGCTTCCGCGGGAAGCTGGTCCCAGACCTCATCTTTGTTGTAGTCGGAATTAAGAAGAAATGTTCCTCCTTCCATGAGGTTACTGAGCATATCATATTTTTCCATAAAACTGAATTTATGACAGGCCAGGAAATTCGCTTTTCGAATAAGGTACGTACTCTTGATGAGGTTTTTTCCGAACCGGAGATGTGAAATCGTCATCGCCCCGGCTTTTTTAGAATCGTAAACAAAATATCCTTGAGCAAAATTATCTGTTGCTTCTCCGATAATTTTAATCGAGTTTTTATTTGCCCCGACTGTTCCGTCCGAACCGAGTCCGTAAAACATAGCCCTGTGGACTTCACCATGTTCCGTGGAGAAATCATTGTCCCACTCGAGGCTAGTATTGGTCACATCATCATGAATACCGATGGTAAAATGATTTTTTGGGGTTGAATTCTTCAAATTATCCAGGACCGCTTTTGCCATTCCGGGATTAAACTCGTTCGAACCAAGTCCATAGCGTCCGCCCACAATAATCGGATAATCCGTTCTTGCGAGAACATTTGATACCATAGCTTCACCGATGGCAGTCCGGACATCTCCGTACAAAGGTTCACCGATTGCCCCGGGTTCTTTTGTTCTGTCCAGCACGGCGATAGCTTTGACACTCTTCGGGAGTACCTGTATCAGGTGGTCTACACTGAAGGGTCTGAAAAGCCGTACTTTAACAAGACCGACCTTTTCGCCTTTTGCAGCTAAATAATCGATCGTCTCTTCCATTGTTTCCGCGCCGCTTCCCATCATCACAACAATCCGCTCTGCGTCAGGTGCACCGACATAATCAAAAAGTTTATATTGTCTGCCGACAATCTGAGCAAATTTATTCATTGCTTTTTGAACAATTTCCGGAGTGGCGTCATAATACTTATTCACCGTCTCCCGCGCGGCAAAGAACACGTCCGGATTCTGTGACGTTCCCCGGATGGCCGGAGACTCGGGATTTAGTCCGCGGAGTCTGTGCTGAATAACAAGCTCATCATCAATCATCGTGCGCATATCATCGTAAGTAAGCTCTTCTACTTTCTGTATTTCCGAAGACGTTCTGAATCCGTCAAAAAAATGAATGAAAGGGACCCTTGACTCAAGGGTTGCCGCTTGTGCGATAAGAGCAAAATCCATGGTTTCCTGAACCGAATTCGAGGCAAGAAGTCCGAAACCGGTGGCTCGTGCTGCCATAACATCGGTATGGTCACCGAAGATAGAAAGAGCCTGGCTTGCGACAGCCCGGGCCGAGACATGAAAGACAGCAGACGTAAGCTCACCCGCGATTTTGTACATATTCGGGAGCATAAGAAGAAGACCCTGGGATGCGGTAAATGTTGTGGTAAGTCCCCC
Organism: Spirochaetales bacterium; assembly: GCA_016934975.1. Classification (GTDB taxonomy): domain Bacteria; phylum Spirochaetota; class Spirochaetia; order SZUA-6; family JAFGRV01; genus JAFGRV01. The sequence goes on from JAFGRV010000028.1 coordinate 17,966, forward strand.
GGTCGTTAAAGCGCCATGAACTGCACCGGAAGCACCTGCTTCCGACTGTAATTCCACCACAACAGGGACTGTTCCCCAAATATTTTTCCGGCCCTGAGCCGAATACATATCTGCCAATTCTCCCATTGATGTGGATGGGGTGATGGGATAGATCGCGATAACCTCATTCGTTGCATGTGCAACATAAGAAACGGCTGTATTACCGTCAATTGTAACAGTTTTTCTACTCATATTATATCCTTTATAATAGTTGATTTGTGTAATCTATTTTATATAACTATATAAAAAACCAAGGATTATGACAAGGTGGTAGAGGGAAATTTTAGGGAATCGGGCAGATAAGGTTATTCCAACATCAGAGAGAATCTATTACAGCTCTTTTGCAACAATACTTTTCTTCATCTTTTACTGAATTGCTTTTTCTTTGCGAGTTTTGCACCTGTGGTTTTCATTGAATGAAATCCTGTTCCAATTTAAAATGTATTGAGGACACATAAAAATCAGTCCCTTAACAGCAAACACTTAAGGTCCGTGTACTGTTTAAATCCTTTATCAAGGGTCACAACCATTAAACCCATACATTTCGCAAAAGCAGCGAGATAGGCATCATTCCAGGCTTTTGGTGAATACGTTAAATGAAGAGTATAAATACGCCATAAAGATTCAAGACCTTCCGGTTCATTCATGAAAAATATTCTTGGATCATGTAGTAACTTGTCATAAACTTCCCAGGCTTTTGCCATGGTAATGCTTTCTTTCCCAAATAATGATGGATTTGTTGATAGCCGGAGTAATCCTTGTTGAGTCATTCTGCACATTACACAACAATTATCTTCAGCTTCATCGAACCAGGATTGTACAATGTTATGATGGGCATGCACTTCAAAAATCAGGGACAGCCAGATATTTATGTCAGGGAGAAACATGAATATCTTCTATTTCCATAAGTTTGGCGACATAGTCCGGAGTTATATGTAATGAACCGGGTTTATCCGAAGGAATGAGAGGATCTTTTATCCGAAAACCGGAAGTAAGTTCTTTCCTCGAGATTAACTCATGCTCCACAGCCTTGGTGATAAAATTTTTAAGCGTTATGCCCTGAATTGCTGCCAAAGCTTTTATGCGGCGGAATAATTGGTCCGGTATATCAATTGTAGTTCTCATATATTAATAATAAGCATAAATATGCTTTTATGTCAACTTTTA
>JAFGRV010000326.1 GCA_016934975.1 Spirochaetales bacterium
TCCGAAGAGCTCTTAATTGAAGCCTTTACAATAGAGAATAGCAAACCGGCCGATACTCATTCGAAAATTCTGAAGGAAATAGGTGTATGATCTGGAAAAAAAAGGATGTTGATCCCCAAAAAATAAAAACCATCTCTAAAAAATTTAATATCAGTCTTCTGGAGGCCTCGGTTTTTTTAAGAAGAAATATTGAGAATGAAAAGGATATCTGTTTTTTTCTTGAAAATGATATCCGGTTTCTTCATAATCCTTTTCTATTTAATGATATGGAAGAAGCGGTAGATCGAATACATGCTGCCATAGAGAGTGAAGAAAAAATATTTGTATTCGGGGACCGTGATGTCGATGGTATTACTGCGACGGTCCTTCTTGTCAGGCTTCTCAAACGGTGCGGCGCTGATGTTGAGTGGGGGCTTCCCTCCGGAGATGATAGTTACGGCCTTACATTCGAATTACTTGATTCAATCAAAAAAAAGGGGATAGGTCTCCTCATAACGGTGGATTGCGGGATATCAAATATCGATGAGATTGATTCGGTGAAGAAGGAGGGTATTGATACAATTATTGTTGACCATCATAATCCCCATGAATATCTTCCGGACGCAGTTGCCATTCTTAATCCGAAAGTGGAAGAGTCCGGTTATCCTTTTAAGGATCTTTCCGGATGTGCCGTGACATCAAAACTTATTTGGGCTCTGTTATTTTCTGAAACCAAGTATTATTCCCGGGACATCTTCCTTTTACATATTCGTCCGGTAAATGCCGCATATGAAGTAGAGGCCGTGAGGCTTGTCAATCTTATTGAAAAAGAGAGAATTATCGAGACTATTGTTCCCAATATGGTCGGGGAAAAAGAGACGAGACTCTATCATTTTATAGGGGCCAATGAGGTTTATATCTTCACCACAAAAGATCAGCAAAGACTTTTGGAGCAATGCTTCGGCCCATCAACCTCATATTCTTTTGTCGATATTTCCTCCTTTATTTTCGAAGCATTTCCCGGGGTGAAAGATAAAAGTCTTCTGAAAATTAAAGAGAAGAGCAGGATCGCTCTGTATAGTGAGAAACCTTTTACGGAGATGGATGTGTTTAAGAATCTCCTCATATCATCAATAATAAAAAGTGAACAGGCAATTTCCGAGGAATATTATAATCAAATGGATCTTATTGCCTTAGGTACTCTCGCGGATATTATGCCCTTGATTGATGAGAACAGGATTTTCGTAAAAACCGGGCTTGACGTGCTCAATAAAGTGAAGCGGGACGGGTTGCGGGACCTTATTTATAATAGCGATCTTCATTTGAAAAAGATTAATTCAAAAGAAGTAAGCTGGTATATCACTCCGATTATTAATGCCTCCGGGCGGATGGGTGAACCGGATAAAGCGGCCAGAATGCTCCTTTCCGAAGACCGGGATGAAGCTGCGGAACTTGCCAAATATATTATTAAACTGAATGAGAAAAGAAAAAATATGGGAGAATCTGCGTGGAATAAAGTAATGCCCATGGCAAAAAAAAGTTTTGAAGACACCCGGGAAAAGTTCGTGCTTGTTATCGGCGAATCATTACAACGGGGGATTACAGGTGTTATTGCCGCACGGTTGTCTAAATTTTTTAAAGTTCCCGCATTGGTGATAGCCTTTCTGGAGAAAAGGGTTGTCGGATCTATGAGAACAACACTCGCTGTGAATGCCAAGGATTTTCTTCATCAGTTTAATGACCTTTTTGCTGATTTCGGGGGTCATGACCTTGCCGGAGGATTTACCATGCCTGCTGAAAATCTCGATGAATTCCGGAAACGGTTTTATGAGATTGTCGGACACCTGACAACACCCATTCATACCGAGGAGGTATTGGACATTGATGCGGAGATACCCCTTGCATATTTTACACCGGAGCTTTGGAATGTTGTGGAGCTTTTCCGGCCGTACGGCGAAGGAAACCCTCCCTTACTCTTTTTAACTAAAAAAGCAAAAGTTAAGAATCTTGAGCTTATCGGAAAGAAGGAACGTTTACATCTGCGTATGCTCATAGATATTCCCCAATACAAGTGGCCCGCGATTTTCTGGAATGGAGCCGAACATGTCGATAAAGCCTTCTCCGAAGGGGATATTGTTGATATTGTTTACAATCTTTCCATGAATTATTACCATAATACCGAGACTCTCAGATTGAACATTATTGATATGAAGAGAAGTTAAAACCCGTGGTGCAGAAAATGTCGAATTCTTAGTGTTTTTCTATATTTATAATCGCATCAAGGATCTTTTTACGTTTTTTGGCATCTGATTCGTTGTTAAGGAGTTTCTCGAGTATTTTTTTGTCCGGCTGTTGCTTAATAATATCCTCCAGGGTGAGACCTTCATAATCCATTATATTCATATTCTCCTCCTTTAAAAAAGAAATCATATTATTCATTTTCTTCTATTATGAAGTATATCATTACGCAGGCTACGCCCGCAACCCAACTAATTAATTTATTACAAGGTTGCTGTTATGAAAATCTTTGTTTTCATGCGAACCTGCGTTTCGCTATTATTCCTGATATTGTAAATAAACAAGAATATCAGGAATAATAGCATATGATTACGGGAAAATCAATGTAATACGTTTTTCTATCGTTTATACTTTCCCATAAGTTCACCTTGGCCTAAAATATGACCTCTCATGGAATTTTCAACATCTGTTTTCGTGGCACCGGGCTTCACCAGGAGGACCTGGTCAAGGGCGTAGATTTTAAAGAAATAGCGGTGAGTTCCTCCCGGCGGACATGGTCCGCCATACCCCAGCCTGCCGAAATCGTTTTTCCCATGGGTTGTCCCATTGCTATGAGATTGATATGAATGTATTCCTTCTGCAAGTTCTTTCGTATTTGCAGGGATGTTAAAAATTACCCAGTGTACCCAGGTACCTCCGGGAGCATCCGGATCATCACAAAGAATCGCCAGACTCTCCGTCCCTTCCGGAACGTTACTCCATGAGAGTTGGGGCGAGAGATTAGTTCCGTCACAGGTATGTTTTGATGGAATCATACCACCGTAGTGAAATGCGGTGCTTTTTAATTCAATTTTCATCATGTTCTCCCTTAAAAAAAATAATGATGCTTTTTTGTTCTAAGTTTGTCATTAGAATAGTATATACTCATTGAAGGAATTTGCCTAATAAATTTAGAGTAAAATTTTAAAATTTATAATAACAAAAGAATGTGTTGTGAGATATCATTACGCAGGACGCGCCCGCAACCCAAATAAATACTCTATTACGAGGTTGCGAGCGTGAAAACTTTTAATTTTGTGCAAACCTGTGGGTTTGTTTACCGGAGGAGTTCCTGCTCTTCTTTATTTTTCAGATCTTTGCATCAACCATCCAGCCGTATTTGTCTTCCAGTCTCCCGTATTGGATACCTTTCAGGGTTTTCAGGAAATTATGAGTGACTTCCCCCATTTTCCCATCCCCGAATAGAGCGGTTTTCCCATTGTGGGTGAGTGATTCAATGTGACAAACACCGGTTGCAGTTCCGGTGACAAAGGCTTCCTTTGATTCGGACATGGCTTCTTCTATTGATATTTTTCTTTCCCGGACGTTCATTCCCAAGTCCCGGGCAATGGTAATAACAGACTTTCTGGTAATACCGGGAAGAATCGTGTCCCCGAGTTCCGGGGTAATGAGGGTATCATCTTTGAGCAGGAAGAAAATATTGCATGACGAGCCTTCTTCAATATATTTATTCTCTTTGGCATCGAGAAAAACAGCTTCCATATATCCTTGAGCAATTGCTTTTTTCTTGGCCAGTGTCGAGTTCACATAATTTGCACTGCACTTAATCCATCCGGTTCCGTTCGGATTTGCCCGGACCATATCAGTTGTGATTGCTTTGGCGTTTCCAGGCATAAAATACGCACCGACATTTGATGTTACTATAACTACCCATGGAAAGTTGCTTAAGTTAAGACCGATTCCGGGTTCGGAATAGGTAAAGGGACGTAGATAGAGCGTGTGTCCCAGAACAAAATCATTTTTCTCCCATTCTTTATTATATGGGGGAGTAAATCCGAGAGCGTGATTTTGTACAACAACTTTTTTCGTGGCAAAAATAAATTTTTCCGGGGGAAAGGCAGGCATCAACATTCCTGCCATTGAATTTGCAAGACGTTTTGCATTTTCATCGGTGCGAAACAGTTTTATGGATCCGTCTTTCCAGGGAAAAGCCTTAAGGCCTTCGAAGCAACCAAAACCATATTGAGTCGTATAATTAACAAGTGGAAGTTCCGGAAAGGAATTCCGTTTCATCATATATTCTGCTTTTTTATCATCAGGCAGAGCATCTTCTTCTGTTTTTGTCAAATGAGTTTTCTCAATAAATTTTTCTTCCCATGAACCATCTTCCTGATATTTTCCAAGATATACCGACGGATTAATTTCTAATGTGAAACCTTTTGCCATAGCGTTTTTCCTTCTGATTTTCCCTTCTGTTCAGTTTTTTATATCTTAATCCAGGAAAGGCCTTTGGTCAAGTATGGTTTTACTCATCTTTCCCTGTTTCTTATTTATGTTCATTTTAAGATGGTATCGCTACGTTGACCCTCGGCCAATAACCGAATACAAAAATTATAGATATCTCTTGACACCCGGTAAATAACAAGAAGTCGCGACAGAGGTATGGGCCGGCGTCGTGTTACGGACCGAAAATCCCGGAATAAAGCCCGCGATTTTCGCATATAGTAGTTCAAAAAGCCCGGGGTATAAAAGTAATTCCTGCTTGACTATTTTCTGATAATTTGATAGTTTATTTCTACCTATTAAGGTTTTTTACAGGGGTGGTATGTGTGAAAATCAATCTTAATAGCCGGAAAGTTTTCATTATTTTCTTTTAATATAAGGAATTAGATGTAAATAACGAAAACTTGGAAGAACATACCGGTAAATGGTTGTCACATGTGATGTCAGAATGGCACGAGTTATCATAATAACGTCAGTTGTCTTGAATGAATTTAAGCTACATTATTTTTGCTGATTGTGAGATAACCTCACGTTCATGAGAGCTTCTATCTTATCGCAAAGCGATCGAATATACTGACAGATAACTATGGTGTCAGTATTTCCAATTTTTTTGAGTTTGTTATTTTATAGTGTTATATGTAATTGAGGATGTCCTGCATCCTCCTTTGGGTACAAAGGTTAAGCGATTCCTTTGAGTACAAAGGTTAAGCGATTCCTTTGAGTACAAAGGTTAAGCGATTCCTTTGAGTACAAAGGTGAAACAAGGTTGTCAAATAACCTTGTTCTCCTATAATGAGGGTTATTAACAAGATGATGCTGATGCTCTCTATATGGTGTGGTTGTAGAACGATATTGTTATAATTGGCGTTTTGGGACAACCTGAATCATTACGCAGGCTACGCCCGCAACCCAAATAAATACTCTATTACGAGGTTGCGGTTGTGAAAACTTTTAGTTTTGTGCAAACCTGCGTTTAGCTATTATTCAGAATATTCTTGTTTAAAAACAAGAATATTCTGAATAATAGCATATATACTGTAATAATAAATATAAATGGCAAGTTCTAAAATAATTGATTATAAAAGTAAGGAATTAATGGCCAGGTTACATAGAGAATTAAAATATCCGGAAGAATATTTTCCCTATATCGGGCATGATATTAATCATGACGATGTGTTTAATAACAAAGTGTATAAAAAGGTTATCGGGAACCTTCTTGATGATAAAAATATAACCAGGATCTCAGATGACTCGGCATTTATCGACGGAAGCATCGACCGGTTATTATTTAAGGGAATAAAAGTAAATGGTATCAAGTCTCACATTCCTATTGCAAAGGATAAGAATGCGGTTGAGCTTTATGTTCCCCGGCACAGGAGTCTTTATGATTATATTATTCACATGCCTGTGCATGTTCATTTTATTTCTCCGGATATAATTTTTTTAGCAGGAAATAATCTTTTTATATCGACTTTTGACTCATTGTTACGGAATGCCGGAGGATTTATGTACCTTCGTGAGGATACTTTTTTAAAAAGGAAAGGTTTAAAAAAAGTATTTCTATCAAAGGACAGGTATATTGATGAGGTATTCTCCGCGTATATACGACGTGAGATGTTTGAGGGTGTAAATGAAAATCATGACAGGATGAATCTTGTGATTTATCCGGAAAATGAAAAAGATCCTGTTTCCAAAATACGGAAAGGCGGAAGAACCAAGTCGGGGCGGTTACGGACATTAAGCCCTCTTTTTTTTGATAAACTGAAAGCAATCGCGAAGGATTATCAGGTAAAGCTTTATGTGACCGCTATGAACATTTCCTTTTCAAAAATTCCCGAAGCCCCTTATGTTGTTCATCCTTCGAATGACGCAGGGATCGGGGGGAAGGTCCGGTATTTTAAAGAACAATATTTTTCGATGATTTCATATCCCCACTATGCTATTACCCATGATGATGCAAAAATTGAAGCCTGTATAAATTACGGCACCCCGGAATTACTCAACCCGGAGGATTTTAAATCGGTCCGTGACCTTTTAAGATTTTCTAAATCACTGAAAGATAAGATAGGTTTGCTCGAGAGTATTTTCCCGGTTACTTTTTTATACCGCGTCCTCGATGAGGATTCGGAGCTGTCATTATCAGTCTGTAAAGAACGTATGAAGATATTGTTCGACTATTATTCTTCTATCGGAGTAGATCTGGAAAAAATTTCTGATAGTAAAGGGAATGTACTCCCTGCGATGGAAATAATTGAGAAAAGCATAAAAACGATTAATACTAATCCGTCTTTTTCCGTGAAAAATATAAAGATCAGTAAATTCCTGGAAATATCATCTGACAGGATTATCTCTCATGATCCCGCACTCCAGGCCTGGTACGCGAATAATCTCAGGCATCTGGACAGTACGCATCAATCTCAGGAATAATATACTGACACTATTTGAGTATGGATTTATTTTTCATACACCGAACCAAGCCTGTATTCTTCGATCATGTTGTGCTGTTCCTCGCTGATCTTTGTAAATTCAAGGCCGTTATCAAAAAGCCCGATACTGCCCTCTGAATATTTATGGACCCAGATAACTTTTCCTTCTACAATAATCTGTTTGGATTGCTCGGGAAGGATAAATCGCAGTACATATATTTCTCCTTTAATAAGAGGATCATCATCCGTGGTAATACATATCCCGCTTGTGCTTATATTTTTTGATTTTGTTTTGGAATGATTTTTATTATCATCCTTCCGATGCTGATCTATTTCTATCACTATCAGAAATCTGTCAAATCTTCTTTTTTCATTCATTTTTTTCCCTCACATTCTATTGATACCGGGGTTCTTGCGGAGAGACAGATTGATGTTATTCCATTCGTACGAGTTCCGCGCTTTTTTCCGGTATCCAGCAATGAATACCATCACTCAGTTCAATATTATACCAATCCCGTCTTTTTTCAATCAGATTAAACTCTGTTCCGGCATGAAGGGGTTCCTGAAAACTCGGTTCATATGCTTCGCTGTCACCCTTCCTGGCTGTGACTTCGGAAGAAAGAATGACGCCGGGATTATTTGTGGAAGCATCGATTACATTAATGAAAAGGGAACCGAAGAATAGAGCAGATATAATCCCGGGAATGATTATTCCCCATTTTAAAAACGGTTTTTTGATAAAAAGAAGAAGAATCGCGAATACCCAGAGTATAAAGAAGAATATAATAAAGATTGTAAAACGGAATTCCGGTGATGTTTCATAATGCCAGAAGAAAATAGTTCTGAAAATTCTGGTTTGTTCTTTATCTTCTATTTTATCGATCCGCTTTGAGCGTGCATAGTCGAGATTTTTAATAAGATTTGCATCGTGGGGAATAAGTTGATATGCCCGCTTATAGTAAAGAATGGCCTTTCCTATATCTCCTGTTCTAAAAAATGCATTTCCCGTATTATAAAAAAGCTTCCCATTACGAATTTTTCCATCCCTGGCAATCCGTTCAAAATGGATCGCCGATTTCATGAAGAGTTCTTTTGCCTTCCAGGGATCGGTTTTGCTGATTTCGATGGCTTCACGAAAGAGGGAATCAGCCTGATTCAGGTTTTCTGTAATTTGTTCCTTGTTCAGTGTTTCTCCGGAGAAAAGACAGACAGGCAGAAGTAAGAGCAGGATTATAAAAAAATGAGTTGAGTGACTCGTATTCATTTAGGTATAACTCCTTTCAATCTCTGCTACAGTGTCCCGTGTTTTCTGCTTGAGTTCTTTTATATCCTTATTCTGAAAAGCACCTCCGGCATAGTGACTCGCTTCACATGCTTCAAATATCGATTTTAATGTTTTCAGGGTGTCTTCGGGAATATTATGTGCCTTGAGAGGTTCTTCTATGTCTTTAAATGTAAGCGAACCCGGCGTACGTTTACATTTTGCCCCGAGGTACTGTTTCAGATTTTCCATTAAGATTGATGAAAAGTCTTTAAGAGATTTTACCTCGGATTCCGGGCTTTCTTTATCGAGTATTCCTGTCAGGTTGGTAAGGGATTTTCGCACCATGATCGCATTTGTGTCTCCCCGGACCAGAAAACTGAACCGGAAAATATAGAGGAGGATCAGATAAGTAACTACCGGAAATAAAATAAGAAAGAGAAGGAGAGGATCCCTCAGGAGTGAACTTAAACCATACGCCTGATTATGGAGGATGTCCTTTCCCTCATAGTTATAGGCGATTCCCTGTTCCCATATTTCTATTTCCCGTTTTAGCTCGATGGGATCTTTGCCTTCCATATCCAGGACGGAAAGCTCTTTTGATGCGGGCTCTACAGTTATGGGAATCGGCTTTGTCCGTGTACTATCGTATTTCCCTGTTTTGGAATTAAAGTATGGGATCTCTATCGGGGGAATTTCAGTTACCCTGTCATTCAGTGCCCTGATTGTCTGGATAAATTTCACTTCATTCCCGGTTACGTCACCGGGTGACATGTCATTGGGAATCTTGAAATTCCCTGCGAGAGATGGCATTTCATGGAGAGGCGGAAGTTCCGCGTCTTCGAGGTAGCCGTCTCCTTTAAGGGTGAGGGTCAGTGTGATAGGATCTCCGACACGGACATTTACCGGAGCAGCGCCGGCGGTTATTGAATATCTTCCGATGAGCCCGGAAAAATTAACCGGTTTTCCCATTTCCGGGAGAGCTCTGACTGTGAGAGAAACCGTGTTGGATGGGATGACCATTTTCCCGTACTCGGGTTTGTCATATTCACGGCCGAAGAAATCTCTTACCCGTCTGGAACGGGTAACCCCTTGAAAGGAAACAGTCGCGGCAGGTACGTTTGCTATTCCAGGTTTTTTAGGGACAAGAATCTTTGTAAAGGAGACTGTTGTATATGATTTTCCGCTCAAAGTACCTGTTGAATATACCGCGTTTACTTGTTCTTTTCCGATAGTGAGGGTAACATATTCTTTTGCCGGATCCATAGACACTGCCGGTGATAAAACATCAAATTGGGAATCATTGAAAAGCGGTATGGTAAATACCGGCTCCTGAGCTTTGTTCCCCAGGTACCAGGTAACAGTCGCATTGATTTTTTCTCCGATATAACAGGTTTGCGCGGAAAGACGTATCCGGAGTTTATAATCACTCTGTTCCTGAGGGCTGCGGACGACGACGGTGAGAGATTCGGTCATATAGTTTTTCCCTTCCACTTTTACCATAACCGAAGGGATAATGAAGGTTCCGGTTGTTTTCGGGACGAGACTATATTGAAAAATATAGGTCTTTTTTTCCGTAAATATTTGTTTTCCGTTCTCATCAAAAGATATACTTGTATTTGTATTATAACCACCACCCTGATACGTGACGGTAAAATTATCAAACCCTGAGAGTTTGGGTACTTCCGGATTTCTGCTCCCGGTCACGGATATCTGGAAAATAAAGGATTCTCCCACATACAATTCATTTTTTTCCAAAGCAGCCGAAACTGCTATTTCTTCCGCGAATAGACTTATGTTGCAGAGAATAAAAATAAATAAGAATATGAATAGTAGTTGTTCGTGTTTCATATATACCTTTTTCTTCCTACCAATCCCGGGTAACCTCTTGATACCCTGCCTGACCTTGCATCTGTCTTTCCCGTTTTTCTTTTTGCTCTTCATCAATTATATCATCGGCGTCTTTTGCCTGTTCTTTCATCTCCTGTTCCTTTTGTTCCTGTTCCTTATCTTGTTTCTCATCTTGCTGTTCCTGATTCTGCTGGTCCTGAGGTTTTGTAAGGGCCTGGAGGGCTTTAATAAGTTCTTCCTGCGCTTTGCCTTCACTCTCTAAAGCCTGAGGGATACTTGTTGTTTGAAGCTGGTTCTCCGAAAGCTGCTGAAAATTTACAGAGAGGTCGGTATGTTCTTTTGCCGTTTGGAGCTGGCCTGTTTGCTGTTGCTGTCCTTGTTGTGATCCCCGGGTTATAAGGTCATTCAGTTTGCCCGAGACATCCCGGGTTTCTTTCCTGATAAGCTCCTGTTCCTTTTTTATCTTTCCTGCATTGTTTTTTAAACTGGCGGATACTCCTTTCGTATCCATTTCTTCTTTAAGGGTCTTCGTGAACTCGATGGTATGATTTTCCCGTTCTATCAGTTCTGCCAACTTTTTTACGATCTCTTCTATTTCCTTCTGCTCTCCGGCATTCTGTTCCTGTTGTTTTTTGAGCTTATCCAGGAGATCCTTGACAATGAGGCGTGTTACTTCAATATTGTGTGCCGGATCGGTGAGGGTTTCGTCACGATCCAGGGCTACCTGGTAATTGGTAATCGCCTCCTGATACAGTTTAATCGCTTTTTCCAGGTCGGATTCCACATGTCTGGCTGCTTCAAAAAAAGCAGTGTTCCCCAGATTATAGTAAGCCTGTGCTTCCAGGTGTAAATCCTTTGTTTTTGAAGCAGCGGAAAGAAAAGCTTCTTTGGCTTTTTCATAATCTTCCATCCGGAAATAGGTTAACCCTTTGTTGAAATAAATATAGGGTGATTCCGGAGTATCAATCTCCTCTTCTTCGTATAAAGAGAGGGCTTTGTTAAAATCTCCGGAAGAATACGCTTTATTGGCGGCAACTAATTTTTCGCTCTGTCCGGCGGAGAATACGAAAACGGGAACAAGGATTAAAAGGAAAATAAAACTAGTCTTTTTAAACATTTTCTTTTTTTCTCCTCCTTATTCCGATAAGCATTTCCGCGGCTAAGAGAATGACGCTTAAGAAAATAAACACCTGGAACCGTTCTTCGTACCGTTTTATGGTTGATGATTCAAGTTCCTTTTTTTCCGCACTGGCTATAAGGTCCAGATAGATTTTCCCCAGATCGAAATTCCCGGTTGCGACATTAAGATATTTTCCTCCGGGTGTCGTGTTTACCATTTTCCGCAGCATATCCGCGTCCAGCCTGGAAATAACAAGTTGTGTGTTGCCGTCTTTATCTTCATAGGTCATGTATGTCCGTCTTCCGTTTTCGTCGGTAATGGGGATGCGCGTTCCGTCGTTTTCATCACCCAATCCGAATGCGAGGATCCGGATCCCCCGTTCCCCTGCAAGTTCGGCAGCTTTCCCGGGAAAACTGTCATCATCCTCACCATCGGTAATAAGAATTATGTCCTTATACCGTTTTTCCTTATCATCAAAAATATTGTTCACTGCGATGCGTATCGCATCTCCTATTTTTGTTCCACCCCGTGCTATGCTGTAAATGCTGATAGTCTCCACCATGCTTCTAAAAAATCCGTAATCCAGGGTAAGAGGACATTTCACTGTTGCTGTTCCTGCAAAAGCAACCAGGGCAACTCTATCACCTTTTAGCCTGTCTATGCAATCAATAATCGCCAGTTTCGCGCGTTCAAGACGATTTGGTGCGAGATCTTCCGCGAGCATACTTTTAGATACATCAATCACAAAAACAACATCTCTTCCCATTCTTTTTATCTCCCGTGGCTGTGGATTCCAACCCGGCCGGGCGATTCCGATAATAGTAAACATAAAAGCGGTAAGAATAAGAATCATTTTCCAGAGCCGTCTTGTTTTGTTGATAGATGTATTTATCCTTGAAAGGATTGCCGCGTCTGCAAATGCTTCCAAAGCCTGCTGCCGTTTATATGATGCATAGATATAGACCAGGAATAACACCGGGAGAGTCCAGAGAAGAAAAAGGGCCGGGAGATTACTAAAATGAACACCGCTCATGGAATCCTCCTGAATACTGTATGGGAGAGTACAAACTCTCCTGCCAAAAGAAGAAGCCCGAGAAGAGCAAATAGAACAAAGAGTTCCTTATAATCAAGGTACCGGAAGGATTCTATTTCACTTTTTTCCAGGGAATCGATTTCTTTGTAAATATCCCGTAATGAATTTATATCCGTGGCCATGCGGAAAAAGCCCCCGGTGGTTTCTGCGATATCCGTAAGCAGATTGGTATCAACTCTCGTTTGGGCGGGGCGTTTTTGTTTGCCGAAGAACGGATCATCCACAATTACATACCAATCATCACCGCTTAAGCCGATTGTGTATATTTTTATTCCCCATTCTTTTGCGATCTTCGCCGCTTCCATGGGGGGACGTTTGCCGATTCCCGTATCTCCGCCGTCGGTAAGAAGAATGATTACTTTACTTTTGATTTCATAATTGGTGTTTTTATCTTTAAGCTGATCCGCAAGGGTTGCTTCCGCTGTTTTAAGTCTGGCCGCGGCGAGGGCTACTCCGTCTCCGATAGATGTTCCGTCTTCCGGTGACCCGGGTTCCACGGTTTTTGTGCTTTCGATAAACTGCAGGAGGGCCCCGTGGGAAAGGGTGAGGGGACAGACTGTGTCTGCATACCGGGCAAAGGTAATCATACCGATAAGGTCCTGGGGTCTCCCTTCAAGGCCCGAATTACCTCCGCCGACGAATTCGGAAAAGGCTGTCTTTACAATATCGAGTCTGTTTAATGACTTGCTGCCAAAATCTTTAAGGACACTCATTGAGCTGGAGCGGTCTACCACCATCTCTATTGCTATGCCCCGGCTCATATCCCGGATAAGTTCTTTTCCTTCCTGGGGCCGTGCAAGAGCGATGGTAAAAAGTATAAGTGCCCCTATCCGCAGAACGAGAGGTAAAATTGCGAGTTGCTGCCGTAAGGAAGGTTTCATCTTTTTTGCATGCCGGGTGGAGGAAAAGCGGATGCCTGCCTGCTGGTTTTTTCTGAGATGAAAAAAAACCGGGACCGGAATGAGGAGAAGAAGCAGGAAAGCAAGAGGAGTATCAAATATGAACATAATCAGTCTACCTCCGTTTCTTGTGCTGCCACAGGGGGTGATAGTGTGCCGGGTTCTTCAATACGGGTGTTGATATCTTCTGTTGTGACGATAAAATCCTTGCACGTATCAAAGGTCTTCTGGATTTCACTTGTGGTCGGTGTGTGTCTGGCAAATTTTACAAGATCACAGTGATAAAGAAATTCTTTTAATATCGTTTTAAGCTCCGGAGATAAGAGATCGCTGGTCTTTAATTCATTAAGAAACTCTTCGGTAGTCTCTTCCGGTGCGTGGAGAAAAAATCTGTTTTCTATGTAGGAACGCAATATATTACTTATTCCTATGTAAAAGAGTTTATACTCTTCTTTTTCAATGTAATTACGGGCGATAAGCATTTCCAGTTGACGGTACGCATATTCATGGGCGGGAATTGTAATGATCTGTTTTTCTCCCTGACTTTTCTTCCTTAAAATAACGATTAAAACTGTTATTCCACCCCCTGCTGCAATAATACCGAAAATGAGAAGTATTAACCAGGTGTAATCCGGGGGAGGGGGGAGGACCGGACCGGTGATGTCCTTTATCGCTAAGTCTTTCATATCTTCTTCGAGGATAGAAGTGACAGTTATGGTAATTTCTTCCGATTCAAGTACATGGGGTTTGTCCGGATCTTCATCCTCGGTCCGGAAGGTTATCTGTAGAGGAGGAATTTTATACTCGCCCGAGAGATAAGGTTCCAGTTTATATTCCTGGGTTGCGATGATCTGTTTGTCGTCTACAAGTCGTTGTCCTTTGTCATAGAAATCGATGATTTTAAATTGCTGAAGATTTTCTCCGAACTTGGGAAGAGTGATTTGATATTCTTTATCAACCTTTACTTCCAGAATCATGATAATAGATTGAGCGATTGTGATTTCCTTTTTATCTATATAAATAGTGAACGTACACGGGCCGCTGGTATATTCTTTATTTATCTCATACTCCGCGGCCTTTGTTGCCGTGCCCTTTGTTTTTTCATCCTGTTTATTGCAGGATTGAAAAAAGAGAAGCGGTATGAGTATGAGTCCCAGGTAATAAAATTTATTTTTCATTTTTCCCGGTATCCTGTCCTTTTAATTTTGATGGAAAAATAACGACATTATATGTTTGACGGAGTTCTTCTACAAAGGCCTGCTGGATTTCCTGTTCTTTTTGTGACCGGAGTTCCTGGTATACCTGGGAACGAACATCTTCATACTTTTTCTGAACACCCTCTTCTATATATTTTCCTTTGTTTGCTTCATAAAAGGTTGTAAGATCGCTTTCCGTGATTTTAACCAATTCGGCAATTTTCTTCGAAAGCAACTGCTGTGCGAGAATTTGTTTTTCCGTTGATTTCAGCAAAGCCCTGGTTTTCGGATCATCCGCCAGTTTTTCTTCCCTGGCTTTACGGTAGAGAATTTCCTCTATAATATACTGATTCAGAATCTTCATTTTTCCTTCGTCACCTGAGAATTGCTTGAATAGTTCTTCTTTTTGTTTATTTAATGCCTCCTGATCCATGTATGATGCGTACTGTGAAAGGGCAAGTTCTATATATTGTTCGATTTTCCGGTCCAGATCACCCTTTGTGATTTTATCCGGACCGATTTCCGCTACAACCTCGTCCCCTTTCGTTTTCTGTTCATCCATGCCGACGCGCTCGGAGAGTTCCTGCCTCAGGGCGGCAAATTTTCCAAGGGCCTCGAGACTTTCGGATATCCGGCGGCTTATCTCCTGTTCAAGTTCTTCGGGCTGACTGATCGATTCGGAGGTATAAAAACTCACCAGGGCTTCTTCGTAATTCCCCGATTCCTGATATAATTTTCCTATCGTATACCAGATGTTCGCTTTTTGATCATTTTTCAGGGAAGACATATGTAAATAGTCTGTCCATGCTTCGATGGCTCCTTTGTACAAGCTTCGTTTCTGGAGTTTCAAGGCGAGGTTTTTTTGTTCTTCCGGAGACAGCCCGTGATCTGTGACAGAACTCCCGGGCGTATCAAGGGGAATGAGTGTAATGATGATATTTATCAATCCGATTATAATTGCAAATGCCAAAAGAATAATAATAACCGGAATCAGGTTCGGGTTTTTTTGTTCCCGTTTAGGAAGTTCAAAATTTATCTTATCTGACATATTATTTCTCCTTACTTATCGTCCAGGACTCATTGTCCAGATATAGCCGCCTTTTTTTTCGATTCTATTTATTATGCTGATACGAATACCGGCACCTTATATTTATTAATAACGTTAAAAGGATAGTGAACGACGTTATAATACTATAAACGTTTTTCACGTTCTAAAAAGAATCTCATAAGAGTGCTCACATAATCTTTATCTGTTCTGATATCAATCTGATCCACACCCATGGAACGGAAAAGCTTGTTTAAGCCGGAAGCCCGCTCTTTTCCCTGTTTTTCATATTGTTTCCGGATCCCGGGGTCGGAGGTATCGATAACAATAAGTTCACCGGTTTCCGCGTCTTCCAACTCCAATAGTCCCACCGGGGGCAGCGTCATTTCCCTCGGATCGGTAATTGAAACAGCGATAAGATCGTGGCGTTTCCCCATGATCCGCATCTGCTTCTCGTAATCCGATTCCAGGAAGTCCGATACAAGAAATACAACTGCTTTTTTCCGCATTACCCTGCCGAGATAGGCGAGTCCCTCCTGTATGTTGGTTTGTGCTTTCCGTGGTTTAAAATAGAGGAGTTCCCGTATTAAGCGAAGCACATGAGTCATCCCCTTTTTCGGTGAAATGAACATCTCCACCACATCGGTAAAAACAATGAGTCCCACTTTATCATTATTTTTGATTGCGGAAAAAGCAATTAATGCGCAAATTTCCGCGGCAATCTCATTCTTGGTTTTCTCGATGCTCCCGAAGGTTCCGGATGCGGAAAGATCCACAAGGAACATAATGGTAAGCTCCCGTTCTTCTATAAATCGTTTAATATAGGGTTTCCCTGTCCTTGCAGTGACATTCCAGTCGATACTCCGTACTTCATCGCCGGGTTGATATTCCCGTACATCCTCGAACTCCATACCGTGTCCTTTGAATGCACTTTCGTATTCACCTGCAAAAACATTATTGACGGTTTTTGTCGTGAAAATCTGGATATATCGTATTTTTTTTGCAAGTTCCTTCGGGATCATGGCACTTCCACTGTATCAAAGATTTTCTTTACAATGCTTTCCGCTGTTATTTCTTCTGCTTCCGCTTCATAGCTCACGATAAGGCGGTGACGCAAAACATCCATTCCGATTGATTTTACATCCTGGGGGGTGACATACCCGCGGCCCTGAAGAAGGGCATATGCCTTTGAAGCCATTGTCAGGTAAATAGTCGCCCGGGGAGATGCCCCATACTGTAGGAGCCCTTCGATATCAAGATTATATTCTTTTGGAGTTCTTGTGGCCTGGATAATGTCTACGATATATTCTTCGATTTTTTCATCGATATAAATTTCATCGGTGAGGGTTCTTAACCGGATAATATCTTTTGGTGTCAGCACCGGTTTTATCTTAAGATCAACCTTGCTCTTAGACATTCTCCGTAAAATTTTAAGTTCCTCTTCCTTTTCCGGATAAGTAACTTTCAGTTTAAGCATAAATCTGTCTACCTGTGCTTCCGGGAGGGGATAAGTTCCTTCCTGTTCAATCGGATTCATTGTCGCAAGAACCATGAACGGATCATCAAGAGCGTGTGTTTCATCACCTATGGTCACCTGGCGTTCCTGCATCGCTTCCAGGAGTGCGCTCTGCACCTTGGCAGGCGCCCGGTTAATTTCATCGGCAAGAATAATATTGGCAAAAATAGGGCCTTTTTTTGTCGTAAATTCCATCGCCTTGGGATTGTAAATCAGTGTCCCCACTAAATCCGCCGGGAGAAGATCCGGAGTGAACTGAATCCGCTGGAAACTGGCATTCATTGCTTTTGCCAGGGTTGTCACCGAGAGTGTTTTTGCGAGGCCTGGTACCCCTTCGATAAGGACATGGTTGTTACAGAGCAGACCGATCAAAAGCCGCTCTATAAGGTATTCCTGTCCGATTATGATTTCATGGATTTGTTTGCGGACTTGAGTAAGTAGCCCACTCTCTTTTTCTACTCTCTCTCCGATCTGTTTTACATCAACAGCCATAGTAATTCCCCTTTCACTTTTTTCATGTGAGGTTTAATGTGTCATTATGGATTTTACATTAAACCAAAAATTCCGGAAACTATTTATTATTTGTAGATTCCTGTCATACTCGTTAGTTACAATGATTTTCAATTTTTGTATGAAAACCATGTTTCCTGCAAAAGGTTACACTTTTATCGTTATTTTTATGATAATAGCGATAATTTTTTTTTTGTCAACCAAGGTGATTATAAAATACCCGGTTTTGTAGAGGGGCTTTCCTCGAAGACCGACAATAGTTTTTAATGGGAATAAGAGCAATGTGGGGGAGATTCATCTTTATTACATTATTTGCTCTCATAGGCTTCGAGTTCTATGGTTCTGGTTGGCGAACCCGGGGGGCCTGACTGACCCTTGAATTTTACACAATAATGGGGTGGTGCAATACTATACCAGAAATATGATTTGGGTAAAAAAGTACCCCAGAAACCTGTTAATCCGAGTTCAAGTTCATAACATGGTATATCGCCGATTTTTGTCTTTATGGTTGTCTCTTTTTTTATTTTTACGAGCATGGTAAAATCGCCGCCTTCTGCAGATCGCAGTTTGAAGGATTTAATCTCCTTAAAGGGTAAACCCCTGAATAGTTGATCGATTCCGGAAAAATTGACAAGAATCAACTCTCCTTCCTCTCCCTGTATTTCATCCTTAATTACTTTAGTTTCATTTTCTATAATATATTCCGGTTTTTTTCTTCGGCTCCGGGAGTATATAACAGCCATTTTTTTCCGGTCAATCCTCATCGTTGTATCTTCGACTCTTGATTCTGATGTTATCTCATAGAGTTCTTTTCCGTTCTCAGTTATACGGATAGTTTTTTGAATAATAGTATATAATTCGTCTCCTGCCGAGACGGAATAGGTGATTTTTTCACCATCGGGAATTTGCGGATCTTTAACCGGAGAATCCGCCCAGGTAGACGAACAGAGACAACCAAATAGCAACATACTTATAAAAACCACATAAAAAAAAGAATTAAA
>JAFGRV010000327.1 GCA_016934975.1 Spirochaetales bacterium
AGCTGTTGGCACAACTGTCGCTCCGGCTGTTGGCTCAGGTGTCGGATCAACTGTCGGTTCAGCCGTCGGCTCAGGTGTCGGATCAGCCGTCGGTCCTGCCGTTGGCTCAGGTGTCGGATCCGGGGTTGATGTAGGAATCGGATCGGAGATCATCTTGCTTTTAATATACTTACCTGACTCCGATAACACGGAATCCGGCCAAGGTCCGCCGATATTAACTCCTGCCAATAATGCAGCAGATGATTCACTCTTATTGGAGAAATTCCAGTTAATCCAGCTTAAATTCCGATCATTCATCCAATTAAGCCATACCTGGGCTTCATTAAGGTACACAACTCCATCCGAGCCCCCGGTATGATCACTTGTTCCCCATTCAGAGACTATAACAGGGATACCATTGTTTAACGCATAATCGGCACTGTCTCTTATGGATTGTCCATGGCTGCCTGCATAAAAATGCAGAGTATACATTATATTGGTATATCCGGTGAGGGGGGCATCTGCAGGAGAATAGAGATCCTGACACCAGGTCGGAGTACCGACGATAATAATATTATCAGGATCAATCTGCCGGATAACCGGAATAACCTGATTCGCATAAGTTTTCACTACCTGCCAGGATACATTTTCCGGTTCATTACATATTTCATAGACAATATTCGGATAATTACCATATTTCGTTGCCATCTCAGTGTAAAAATCTAGTGCCTCTGTAACAAAATTCAAGGGATCATTATGAATATGCCAATCTATAATCACATAAATTCCGACATCAAGTGCATCGACGATCATTTCCTCAAGCTTTTCTTTCATATACTCCGGCTGCACAATATACCCGCCCCAATAATCACCATTCTTGTAATCTTCTATATACATAGCCGGCCGTATGATTGAGATATTCCAGTCATATGCGAGGTTGGGGATGGTATGACCCGCCATAAATGGAAACCACTGTAAACCATGGGAACACATTCCTTTCAATTGTACAGGATTTCCATTCTGATCACAGAGACTTGTTCCGTTCACCTGCAATTGACCATACTGTTCAACGATACCAATGTAATCCGGGGGTGGAGTGGATGTCGGCTCTGCCCCCGGAATTTCTGTCGGATCAGGAGGATTCGTTTGTGATGCGAGATAAATAAAATTAAAATTAAATTCCCCATTAAATATTATTCTTAATCTATATGTTCCGGAAGATAGTGCGACACCCGGGATGAAAACATCAGCCCAACTCTGCCAGGCGCCGGTATTCGGGATGTCAACCATTCCCGTCACATCAATATTATTAATCTCAATATAAAATCCATCTGTGATTATCTGGGGACTTGCAACTCTCACATAAATATCAAAGATATCATTTTCCGGTATTGTAATGGAATATTCCAGCCACTCGTTCGCTACAATCCATCCCACATT
Source organism: Spirochaetales bacterium (assembly GCA_016934975.1). GTDB lineage: Bacteria > Spirochaetota > Spirochaetia > SZUA-6 > JAFGRV01 > JAFGRV01. The sequence goes on from JAFGRV010000327.1 coordinate 1,420, forward strand.
ATACCCGCCCTCGGAACATGACTCTATATCAACATCATAATCACGGTATGTACTCCCTTCATTTCCGGATGTCGTATCATAAAATGCAACAAAATCTTCCGCTTCGAGAAGTATTCCGATTCCACTCCCATCTCCCGTGGGTCCCGCGGTCGGTTCAGGAGTCGGATCCGGGGTTTCCGTTGGGACTGATGTAGGTTCCGGAGTGTCTGTCGGTGCTGGTGTGTCAGTTGGGTCGGGAGTAGGTCCTGCATCCGGCTCAATTCCCCAGACAAGGGTTCCGTTCAGGTAGAGAGTAATATGGTCCCAGGATGCATATGATTGTTTTGTTTCATCATAAGAATAATCATCGGTCTCATCATACACAGACCAGTCGGATTTATGCCAGCCGCATTGGATTTCTCCCGATGTTGCACCACTTTGCATAGTCCCTGTCCCATCAATAAATCCTATTTCAAGATACCTGTCTGCTTCGGTTCCAACGACATCTCCAAAGAAACCAACAACTTTCTCCAGTCCGATCTCTGCATACCAGCATGAAAAACTTTCATCCGATGATCCTTCCCGGGTGTACCAATACCGGAGTGATAATTCACTCCAGGGAACACCTGTCCCCGAGTTATTTATAATCCGGAAATTCGCCATGATCGTATTTGTGTCTGCATTGAGATCAGGAACTTTATATTCCACTCTCCAATCTTGAGTAATGGCAGAAAAAGAAAATACAATAAATAAAAAGAACACTAAAATCGCTTTTTTATTTACATTAATCATTATGGTCCCCTATAGTTATAATCATTTTTTTAAACTCATAAAATTTGTTAATTCCTCTTTTTATATTATACCTGTCTTCGTTTTTAAATAATCATTTTAAACGGCTTATATTTACAAAATAATATTAAAATTCCTGAACGGCGATATTTATTTTATTTATATCCAATAGCCGTCCCTATGCATTTATTATGAGGTTTTTAAGTAAATTCTTGATTTAATAGAAGCTTTTCCGGGTAAATTTATACTGAATAATTGATCTTACTTTTTAAAAGCCGTTTCCGCGATGCCCTGATTTCATCGGAATAGTGGAAAAGCAGGTACTTTAGTCTGGAAGAAAGGGTTTCAAAACCGAATTCTACATTTGCGACATTATAATTGTTATGTATCATCTCCTCCCGGACCTCCGGATGAGTGAGGATGTAGTAAATATCATCCAATACTTTGTCCTGAATAATAAGTTTACCGTCTTCAGTGTATTGGTCACGTATTTCGATATTCCGCAATCCCACAACCCGTATATCTGTTTTATATACGAGATATGTCGTCGTAATAACCGGCACCCGGGCAGCTATTGCTTCTAACAGAGCATTTCCAAAGCCCTCCCAAATCGGAAGATAGGTTATAAGATCGGCATTTACAATGACATCTCTGTTCGTATACATTTTTTTTCCGTCTTTGTCGTTACCTCTTACTGAAGCAACCCTTTCGGAGATAAGATGAAGGGGGATTTCTCTTTTAGCTGCCAGCCGGGTTATTTCATTAATATAATCATTATCCTGTTCATCTCCCTGGTAGAGTGAAATAATATATTGTATTTTTGTTTTGTAAAGGGGATACTTTTTAATAAAACGACCGAGTAATTCAACGGAATCTTCTATCCGTTTTCTGCGTACAATCCGCGTCGGCTGGACAACGAGAATATCATCATCTTTAAATCCGAAATCCTCCCTGAAGGTGCTGTTATAATCATCCAAGGTCACGGAATTCCTGAAATCCTCGCAGTTCGGAATAATAATCGGTTGAACTCGTTTAATCGATCTGAGAATATGTTCTGCATATGAAGTAAGCACCACATGCTCGATTCCAAGATCCGAAGGGGGCATAATGTCATTGAGTAATGGCTCAATATAGTTATTACTGAACCGGCTCCGTTCCCACCAGAAATCATGATGATGAAAAATAGTCGCTACCCTGTTTTCTTTCACCAGCTCATATACCGCAATCCCGCCAAGGAGAGTCATGGGCATGGCATTTGTATTTTCTGCAATAATAACATCGATATTATAATTTTGCAGGATTTCATACATTTTTGACGCCACCACACTCCCTTTTGTCATAAGTTCGGTCGCCACACCATCTATTTGTTTTTCCGTTAACCGTCGATGATTATTGGTAAGGTAGGGGAATACCAGCTTCTCATAATTAAGTTGAGTCGCATGATCAAAAGCGATTTCATCTAATAAAATCTGATTTTTCTTTGGAATTGAGGGAAGTTCCGAAGCATATTTACCGGCGATGGTAAAAACCGAATGTCCAAGTGATAAAAATACATTAATCCATTTATCAACCTCAAGAGACACCCCATCAACCCCGCCTAACTTTCCGCAAACAATAGCAATCGTAAATTTATTATTCATATTCTCCCCATAAAGTACATGTCAGCATAAGATAAAAATACTCCTAAAGCAAAGAGTACTCTCTTTGCAAAGTATAGTACGCTTTTATTTCAGGGTCAAGGCACCCTCCTTTATAGCGGTGAAATGCCTTTCACATGATATCCGCCCGGATACAGAGGGTTGCAATACTCGCTTTCACACAATTATACATAAAATTAAAATCAATATTCTCTATGGTATCTCTGTCCGTGTGATAAGGATGGTTATTTCTTAAGAAAGCAGTATCTGTAATCATAATAGCCGGTATTCCTTTTTCCCAGAAGGGGGCATGGTCACTTCTTAACAAATGAACGAGAGGAGGATCATTGGAAAAATTAGGGTCGGTGATGAGTAAATAATACTTTAAAGCAGGGACAAATTCATCGGACCCGCGAATAAAATCAATACCCAGTGATGAGGAAAAATCTGTTGCAAATACTCCGATAAAATCTCCGGTTCGTGGGAAGTCAAGAAAAAAATCTGTATTGAAATATGAATCCTGGACTTCCGAAGTAAAACCAATCATATCGAGATTAATGACAACCTCGGGATAATGAGACATTTTTTTTGCATAATAGCTCGAACCTTTAACCCCTTCTTCTTCAAATGCAAATATCACAAATTTAATCGTATGCTTAAAAGTGCTCTCCTGAAGCACCCGTGCCGCTTCCAAAACAGCAGCACATCCGCTCGCATTATCATCTATTCCCGGCCCCATAGGAACGGAATCCCAATGAGCCGTTAATAAAATTTCACCGGCCCGGGGATCTATTCCGGGTTTTATCGCAATGATATTATTCATCTGAAAAGGTCCAAATTCATAATAAGGTTCATCTCCATCGCACGAAAGAGCCCATTCGACTTCAACCTCCTGTGTTATTACTTGCAGACCGGAATTATGAAACCTCTGTATAATCGCGGTTTCATATAAAAGGATTGATTCTTCATTCACCACAACATTTCTTATACCGTTAAGATCGGCAAGAATATCTTCGAGTTCCGAATACTTCACATTATTCATGATATCATGAATCTTTATTTCTTGTTGTTTCGTCCATTCAGTCGGAACAAATCTCTGAGTGCATGAAAAAAAAGTAAAAGCGGCGAATAGTATTACAAATAGTTTACATTTCATTTATTCCTACTTTTGTTTTATAATACATGAATAATTAAGCCTATTCTTATAAAATCTATATTTACCAGGAAGTTGCCTGCGATGTTAAAACTTGGAAGCCTGTTATTTGGAATGATTGAACCGTAATTCAATTCCCCGATTGAAACAAATGGCATCATATAATCCGGAAACTTGAATATTTTTCGCAGCGAAACCCTGAAAGCCGCGAGAGAAACTGAAAATGACTGAAAAGCATCTTGTCCTTCAAACATGTTCGGATTTAATCGCATGTATGCATAACTTATCCCGACAGAAGGAAAGTAGATACCAATCTCGGGGGAGAGGAGAATCTGAATCCGGTAAAGGGGTGTTTGCCCGATATGATATGTACGGCCGGGGAACCATATTTCTAATGTAAAAGGATAAATCAGGAGTACGATATCAAGAAGATCGAATAACCGGATGAAGATTGATGGTTCGATGAGATGAAAAACGGGAATAAAAAAATTCGAGCCGATGCCTAATGAATAGGCAGTACTCATCCCGATTGATAACAGAGGTATGTGTTCTTTTTCTTCCAGGGGATAATCATTTGCACTATTCGCATAATCCGCTAATAGAAAAAAAAAGATCACTGCTATATAAACTAATTTTAATCTTTTTGTGTTCATCTTACTCATGAGAATCTATATTCAATATGTAATAATTCAAGAGACAAAAGCAAAATTCTCCCGGGATAGAGCAGATCCGTTCCAACTGAAATATCGATAAATGACACATCGACCCTGGAAAATCTAAAAACTGCCGGTTTTAACGTAATACATAATCCGACCTCGGGATATGTGGGATAAATTATATCTTTTCCGGAATCAGCATGGAAAATAACACTCCCGAAATCGAGGTTACAATGTATACCTATGTTCGGTATATATCTGCCAAACAGAAAATTGTAGGAAATCCCGGACTCTAAAAGAATACTGTTTCCCATTAATGCACCGACGAATAAACGAAAATCATAATCAAATTTCGGATGAAGGTTAAGAGAAAAGTGGATTGCAGCTCCGGGAGAAAACCGAAAAGTATTTTTACTATAATGAACCTGAGTTCCCATCCCCATCCCGGAATGAACCTCTACCGCATGAAGCGGATTATTTCTATTAAGTACTACAAATAAAAAGAGAAGCACATAGAAAAGAATTTTGCATTCATAATTTCTATTCATTTTTTAAAACAACACCTTAAAAGATACAATCCGAAGATAATAATTTAAAATATTAATATTCTCTTTCATGAAGCATCCTGAACTTTATCAACCTTTAGTGATCCGGCATTTCCGGGTCTTCCGGGGTTTTTAGTCCATAATAGATTCTATTCATGAGAGTCCGCCCTGCATGTAAATAGAGAAAATCCCTGGAGCCTTCACCGCTTAGAAAATATGAATACAGAGGCTCCCCAATTTTTACTTCATACCCCATCGCTTTGACTTCTGCCTGTAAAGATTCGATTTCCGTTAATGGGAATCCCACTTCCGGGAAAATAGCAGGAATATGATGCGCAACAATGTACTCTGCCACCTGTTTCCTTCTTCCAGGAGAAACAGTGTCCGGCGTTGCAACAGTGTATAAACTCATTGTTTCGAATCCGTATTTTACGGCAAAATATGTAAACGCCGGATGAAGGGTGACAAGAAATCTCCTCTCCTTCGCCAACCGTCCTGACCATGATTCAATATAACGCCTGTCAAGCAAGCTCAATGCCTGTCCGTATCTTATAAAAATACTCCCGTAGTTAAATTCATTCTGAGGATCTATATCAGAGAGAATGTGTACGACGCCAAGGATTACCTTTTCCCAAACTCTCGGATTCCACCAGAAGTGGGGATCATATCCGCTTTTATACTGATGGGATACCATAAGCATTTCCTTAAATTCTTTCTCCAGGATTCCCGAGAGTGGTTCACACCGGACTTCATCCTTTACCGTATTAAGGAAAGCTTCAAGTCCGGGCTCGATCCCAAGCCCCAAATATAAAACGAGATCGGCATTACGTATTTTTTCCTCGTCTTCTTTTGTCGGTATATAGATTAAAGGATTCACCCCTGTTTTTATACAGATATAAGGTTCGTTTGTACGCTCCCGCGCAAATTGATAGAGAACTTCCTTAATGAGATCGGTGGAAACCACGATATTTAAAGGTTTATCAATAGGGCTGATAGAATGGTTATCTTCATCCGGTGCGAGAGAAGGACGTGGGGTTGATGTTGCGGCTCCCTCTGTTTTGTTAAAAAAGAAGATAAAATAAACACCGGTTCCGCACGCGGCCAGGATGATAATAATAGCGATAATTTTATTCATAGGACCTCCTTACTGGAATAATAGCATAAACCTCTAACGTGCAAATATATATTTCTTTGCGGGCGGATCTATTGCCGTAATCTTTTTGACAATAATCTTCGGAATCGTAACATTTTTACCATTATTATCAACATAAGATGATATACCTAATGTACCGGAAACACGGACCCAGGTATCCATATGCAGCTTATCCGTATCCGGGTAATCGCAAACATATCCGGAAAGTACGGCATCTGCGGCACAACACCACATAATATACCGTGCAAGGAGAAAAATATCCGGCTGAGTAAAATCATCGTCTCTGTAAAGAAAACCGATAATATCTATTTCTTTACCGGAAAAAAGTTCCGCGTTTTCATATAGTATAAATTGTATTTTATAATACTCTTTATCATCAACCTTTATAACAGGACGTTTTAGCAGCTCTTTTATATCAACATCGGTATATTTCTTTGAAACAGCGTCCAACTCTACAATCTGTCCATCGCCATTCCCTTGCGCCTGAGCGAGAGCACTGCTTGTATCTATATTTCGTGCTGCGAAACCCAGGAAAAGAGGTATGATAAAAATAAGAAATCCCTTTTGAAAGGATCGGTTTTTAATATCGGATTTAAAAATTTTTAAACATTGATATCCGGAAATAATGAACAGGATAATAACTGCTATAATGGCGAAAATAAACATCCGGGGGTGGAGAAAATCATATAGTTTATTGGAAAGGATTAAGAATAAGATCGAACAGGCATAACACAAAAGAATGAGAAACCATTGTATATCGGGTATGGATATTTTTTTCACACCATGTCTCCCATCGGTGTAAAATTTATGATAGAACCTAAAACGACACAAACAATAAAAATAATAATTCCAAGGATAATAATAAATCTGGCTTTAAATGCGCTCGCCAACATAAGGGTATTTTTAATATCAATCATAGGACCAAGAATAAGAAAGACCACAAGAGATCCCGATGTAAATTGAGAAACAAATTTCCTGGCGATAAAGGCATCTGCCTCGGAACAGACGGACAGAGCAAACGCGAAAATCCCCATGATAATAAGTGAGATGAATTTATTCTGTCCTAAAGAGAGGAGAATATCTTTTGGAATGATATAGTGAAGTAACGAGGCAAGAAAAGCCCCGAGAATAAAATACCTCCCGGTTTCGTAGAAATCAAGTCCGGCATGGTGAAACAATCCGGGTAGTCGATTAAGAATATTCTTTTTGCCTTTCCCCTCTTCATGCTCATGAGTTTGAGCATTTATGAGCCCGGCTTTTTTATTCTCATGCAACATGACATTTTTCACTATCTTTTTCGATTCGAGAAATGAAATAAGAAGACCGATGGTTATTGCCCCGATAAATCCACAGGCTACCCTCAGAAAAATGATGAGTGGTCTATCCCAAAAGGCATATGATGTGGAGAGAATAACGGTGGGATTAATAATCGGAACAGCGACCATAAAGGTTATGGCGATATACAAAGGCACTCCTTTTTTTCTTAAACGCCGGACAATCGGGACGGTGGCGCATTCACATACCGGGAAAAGCAAGCCCAGAAGCGATGTGACGATAACTCCGATGAATTTATTCTGCGGGATAAACCTGGCTATCGCTGAATCGGAAATATATACTTCCAGGATCGCCGAAACAATGCATCCCACAAGAAGGAAAGGAAGAGCTTCCAGTATAATTGATACAAAAGTAACAATAAAAGCGTTAATAAAAGTGAAAGGAGTTAATGCCCCGAGTATATCGTCTATAAACAGAAAGAGCATAAAAAACGAGACCATCACAAGGGCAGAAAAGATATAATCGACCGTTTTTCTCTCTTTTATTTTTTTCATGAGCGTGATGAAAATATACTTTCTCTCCCTGAATTGTGTCAAGGGGAATAATCTCATCTCTTGACATTTTAACTATTTCATCTATACTTGTGCTATTATTCCTGATATTCTTGTTTTTTTTACAAGAATATCAGGAATAACAGCGAAACGCAGGTTCGCGTGAAATCAAAAATTTTTATAACGGCAACGTGGTAATAAATTATTTGGGTTGCGTACCGCAGGTAAACGCTGTGGCAGTTACTATAAATCATTATAATACTGCTTTGACCGGCTGTTTTTTACTATTTTACCGGTTTTTCGAATTCTCAATTTCATCACTCAACCGGTCAGCGTTTACGTGTTTTGGAGATTTTACTATTTCAAGTTAACCGGTAATATTTTAAGAATAATTTAAAATATCACGGTCAAAACTTACTATAAAATTTTTTTGCAATTTACTTTAAAGTTTACTTCTTTTATTTCAGATAAAGTCCGCAAATTTTAAAGTGACGGCTTGCTTATAATAAAAGAAAGTAAAACACGCTGCAATATTAGATAATGATACGTTTCATTGCGAAAAGGATTTAAAAGGGATGAGTCCGACGAGCACCGATTTTAAGAGTGCAGAGAAAAGTTTAAAAAACGCTATTGATAAGGGAAAAGTAATCCGGCTGATTTCGTATGCCATGTCAACAAGATTTGAGAAGACTATGGATATTGTTATTCAGTATATTTTAGAAAAGTATAAAAAGACAGAACTTCAATCGATTGTCTATACATGCACAAAAGAACTCGCTCTTAACGGAACAAAAGCGAATATTAAAAGAATTTTCTTTGAAGAACATAATCTCGATATAAATAAAGAAGAAGATTATGAAAAGGGAATCGAACTCTATAAAGATGTGATAAGAGAAGAGGAAGTTCTTAAATATGGACCTAAAGCGAAACAAACGGGGCTATTTGTAAAAATCAGCTTTATTCATAATATGGAAGTATTAAAAATAGAAGTACTCAATAATACACCCATGACAAACCAGGAAGAAACCCGGCTTCGGGAAAAATTCTCACAGGTTATGAAATATGATGATCTCATGGAGTATTACAATGATCACGCGGATAATACAGAAGGCGCGGGACTGGGACTTGCTCTCATTATGATACTCCTTATGGCAGAAGGAATTAATCCCGGTTTTTTCAGGATTGGTATAGAAAAAAACACAACCATCGCGAGGCTTGAAATTCCTTTAAGCAGAGATTATATTTGCGAACGTGACAGGGATCTTATTATCCGTATTCATGATTAAAATGAACTTTCCCTATACAAGTGAAAGTCTATCGTATTAATTTAAAAATAATAAAAAGCTCAAATTATTTACTAAAATCTGAATATTTTATATTATTAACACTGAACTTCTTTATGGAGGTCACCATGAAAATAAAAATATGTATATGGCTGTTCCTGATCCTGGGAACAATCGCTTTTTCTGAAACCTCCGGAATTAATTTAAATGATATTCTGGAAAATCTTCAAAATACTCACCCTCAATTTAAGCAAGATAGCCTTACATTACAAGCAGAAGAACAGAAACTAGATCTTTTACGAACGGATGCATCATGGTATCTTCTTTCATCACCATTTAATAAGTATTATGGAGAGGTCTCTGCACAACAATTTAAAGCGGATAGTGCTAATTTCAGCGGTATGAAGATCGGAATAGCTCGTGAAAGCCTTGAAACCGGAGGTAGTATTGAGTTTTCTCTATTCTCTCAGGTTGAATTATTATTTAATCCTTTTCAGGAGAGTACTCCTCTTGGTTTTAAGAACGGGTTTGAACTTAGTTTTTCCCAGGCACTGCTTAATAATCAAACAGTATTGCAGAGGAAACATAATCTTTCATCTGCACTTATAGATAATGAAATTATAAGACTTTCAATTAAAGAAAAACAAAAATCGCTTTTGTACAATGCAACAGAACTTTTTCTGAATTGGGTTTATACTACTGAAGTTGTAAATATAATAAAGGAAAGAATTACAA
>JAFGRV010000029.1 GCA_016934975.1 Spirochaetales bacterium
AGAGAAGGTTGACTTAATTTCCTCATTTATGTAAAATAGTTTATATATTATGAGTCGTATAATAACGCTTGGGAACGAGCTTTTAAAAAACCAATCAGAGATTGTCACGGAATTCGATAAAAAGATAGGTGAGTACACTGAAAATATGTTCGGGCTTCTGGTACGATATAATGGTATCGGTCTCGCTTCTGTTCAGATCGGAGATTTAATTCAAGTATTTGTTGTCTCAATTCCGAAAGATAAGCCCCGGGTATTTATTAATCCTGAAATTATCGAAACATCCCTTGAACAGGATGTATACGAAGAAGGGTGCTTAAGCATTCCCGGAATAAATGCAGATGTGACAAGACCATCATATGTTAAAATTCAGGCGTGGAATACCCGTGGAAGACCCTTCACACTCCAGGCGGAAGGCCTTCTTGCCCGTGTCATACAGCACGAATTCGATCATCTGAAGGGGTGTCTTTTTATCGATCGACTGCATCCGGATAAAAAAGAAAGACTTTTAAACCTTTATAACAAAAAAAATCAAAAAGGAAAATAAAACACGGATGCGTATTTTATTTGCAGGTTCACCACTATTTGCCCTTCCCTCACTTGAGATGATTGCAGGTGAGTTTCCTGTTTGCGGTGTATTGACTGCACCTGACAAACGGGCAGGAAGGGGAAAGAGTATCGTCCCCGGTATTGTGAAGCAAAAAGCACTGTCTCTTTCACTTAAAGTGTTTGACCCTGTTATTCTTGATGATAATCTCATCGCTGAAATAAAAAAAGTGAATCCGGATATTATGGTTGTCGCGGCATACGGAAAGATATTTAAGGAAGCCTTTCTTTCCATCTTTCCTCAAGGTGGGATTAATATCCATCCCTCATTGTTACCGAGGTTTCGGGGGCCTTCACCTATTCCCGCTGCAATTCTTGCAGGAGAGAGTGAATCCGGTGTTACAATTCAACGCCTTGCCCTGAAAATGGATCAGGGAAATATATTGATGCAAAAATCAGTGCCCCTGCGGGGTACTGAAACGACCCTGGATCTCACTGAGGAATTTTCTCATCTTGGCGCAATTGCGGTAATTGAAGTGCTCAAAGCTATGGAAAATAATACAATCAAAGAAACACCCCAGGATCACGACGCTGCCACCTACTGTAAACTCATAAAAAAGGAACAGGGGAAAATCGACTGGAATGAAGGGGCAGAGTATATTGATCGGCAAGTCAGGGCATATTTCCCGTGGCCCATGGCGTATACCTCTTTTAAAGAGATGCAACTTCTCATCACGAAGGCATCTGTATATGATTCAAGCCACTGTCAACATGACCATAAACCCGGACACGTCGTGGGGATTGATAATAAAAAAGGCTTCCTTATACAGACAGGGAAGGGAATCCTTTGTGTAGCCGGATTGAAATTACAGGCAAAAAGAGAAATGAATTTTAAAGATTTTTATAATGGACATAAAGATATTATTAATACCAGGCTTGGAGAGTAAGATGATAATGATAGATATACTGAATAAAATAAAAAGTATTTTTCCAAATAAACTTGATGATCCGGATACGAGGTATTTTAAAATTACCATTTTTTTGATTATCGGACTTTTGGGTTCGATGGTTTTGATAGGAGTCATTGTATTTTTTACCAATCTGAAAGGTCATGAGAAAATTATTGTTCCGAATGTGACGACCACAGAGACGAATAAGATGGATATCATCGATGCGATCATTAAACTTCAGGATAAATATCTCGGGGTCAAAATTCAGGAGAAGCATTCGTCACAATATGCACGGGGAATCGTCATCGAACAAAAACCAAGACCGGGCGCCGTTGTTAAAGCAGGAAGACGTGTGACCCTCACAGTCAGTAAAGGCCCGGTAATAAATAAATTGGGCGATTACATCGGAAAAGGACTTGGCTGGCTGAGACTCGAATTACGAAGCAAGTTCTCGTCCGATGATAAAGTGCTTATAGAAATTCGTGAGCCGGTAATATATCAATATAGTGATACCATAGAGAAAGATAGAATCATTGAACAGAAACCGGCGCCGGATACACCGATCTATGAAAATGAAGTCACTTATATCGATCTCGTGGTAAGTAAAGGTCCGAGAGGACAGGAAGTACGTGCAGGTCATTATGTCGGAAAGAATTATGTCGATGTTATGCGGATGCTCGAGTCGAATAATATTCCCTTTGTATTTGAGTTAAGTACCGATACTCAAAATGCAAAGGAAGGTATGGTCGTGACACAAACCCCCGAGGCAGACGAGGAAATTACACGTCTGGTTCCTGTCCAGCTTACCATTGCACCAGTTGTCACACTTGAAGAAGACGAAGTGTTTGATATTTTTCAATATATAGTAGAAAAATATCCGATCCCCGTTGATCTGAAAGTTATTGCTCAATATCAGGGTGAGTCTAAAGTGCTTGTTTCGATTAAACATGAGGGAGGTAAGATCTCTTTTCCTTACCGTGTCAAATCCGGGACGGAGCTTATTGTATATATCATGGATATGGAACAGGACCGTTACCTTATTGAAAAATAAATAAAAGATATGAGTCCGGTTTCCGCTTCAGCCGGACCTACATCACATCAAAATAATGTTCCGGCTGGTTCTCTTTTCCTTTTGCAAGGGAATTAAGGCGGGTGATAGTAATTCCCTGTTCATAAAACATCTGTCCTGTCAGTTTCCGGATAAAGTGTTGTATATTAAAACCTTTCTTCTCTATCTGTTTCCAGCGGATACAAATGCCTTTCCCAAGCATAAAAAAAGAATCGAGAACCGGAGTAAATTCATGAAATTCATTCTCTTCGTCACACACATTGTTAATTTGCGAAAAAATATGGATAATTTTCTCAATATTATGTTCGGACTCAAGAAAAAAATCCGATCCCCAGAATTGCCCGGCAAGAGAGGTTTTCTTTGTTCCTTCAATATAAGGGGGAAGTACCTTAGCTCTTGTTACTTCAAATCCGGGGGGCAGTTGTCTGTTTATTTTTTGTATAACATTTTCCACCGAATCAAAATTATCGATTTCACATGATACTATTTCATCGTGAGATCCGAGACCAAGAGAAAGAGGGGAGGCAAACTCAAGAATCGGTTTCGGATTAAAACCTTTTGTAAATCGTAATAAGTATCCCGCCCGCAGGAATGTCCGTTCAAATATCAGCATACAGTTAAGATGGGAGAGAAATGCAGCTTTGCCGGACTTTTTAAAGGAGTAAAGAATCCTTTTATGCAGCGTTTCCGATGTGACAAAAGGTGAATGAGTGTCAAGGTTGATAATTTCATTTTTTGTATCGAAATCTTCCACTTTTATTGTTTTATTGCATGCACCGCACTGGTCGCAGCAGGAAGAACTGCAAATTTCCGTTAATTCCTTTTTTACTGATTTTTCCCATTCTTTTCTGAGATAGGTGTGAGAAACCCCAAGATGTATTCCTTCCCAGGGCAATTTTTCATCATCTTTCCTGGCTCGTAACGAATCGTTAATGATATCCGGATTTGATTCGTTTAAAACCTCGCGCCATATGTCTTTCCGGATATATTCATCCCATGCATCCAGGCGTGCACCTTTTTTATATGCATCGATAATAAGCGAGCCTACTTCGTACGAACCCCGGGAAATAATACCCTCGATAAAAGACGCAAAAGGTGAATGATAGGTCACCTTAAATTTTTTACCCGGGAGACTCCGTTTTATATGATAGATTCGTTTTAATGCTTCTTCTTCTCCCAGTTGAGGTGCCCATTGAAACGGGGTATGCGGTTTGGGGATAAAGGTTGATATATTAATGGTAAGGGCCATATTTGTTTTAAATTTAATTACTTTCAGGAATTCTATAATCGCATCAGATTCATCGTGTTCGTAGACAGGCAAGCCGATCATAAAATAAAATTTTGCCGCTCTCCATCCTCTTTTCTGTGCTTCAAGAAGCAATGCTATTGTTTTTTCCATAGAGACATCTTTATTGAGCCCGGATTGCCATGAGCTATCCGGTGTTTCTACGGCAAAGGTGAGTCCGCTTTTTCTTACACTGGAGATATCTTCCAGAAGCGAAAGAGAAAGCGTATTGATCCGGAGGGAGGGGAGGGCAAAGGAAATTCCCGCGTGTTTATATCTCTCCGATAAATTCCGGATCAGAAGGTCAATGTGACTGTAATCTCCTGTGGAAAGTGATGAGAGAGTTATGTTCCTGTAGCCGCACTTAAGAATAAGATCTTCGATTTCAGAAGAAATAACAGGGGGCTTTTTAAACCGGAAAGGTCTGTAGTAAATGCTTGCGTGACAGAATCTGCAATTGTTCGGACAACCCCGCATTATTTCCGTTACCCCATGATCCTGAACAACCTTAATATTTGGGACAGGGAAGGTTGATGTAATGAGGGTCTCTGAAAAACCCATCCAGGTATGCTTTTTTACAACTTTATCCGGCTTTTCTTTACTCCATACATTGGGTTCCCCGGCCAAATACTCGATAAAACTCCTGCGTTTGCCCCCTGAACATTTTATCTCTCTTAATGCAGTACATAATGCTTCTATTCTTCCTTCTGCTTCACCTATAAAAAAATAATCGATAAACAGACTGAAAGGAAGAGGATTTGTGACGGCGGGCCCCCCCGCCATAATAACCGGATCATCGAGAGATCTGTCTTTTGAAAGGATGCTGATATGACCCCGATCGAGAATTGTCAATATATTTGTTGCACACAATTCATATCCCACGGAAAAACAGATAACATCGAACCGGGATAAAGGCCTTCCTGACTCAAGAGAATAGAGAGGCATATTTTTTGTCCGCAGTTCTTCCTCGAAATCCGGGGCAGGGGCAAAGACCCGTTCACAGACGACATGGGGAAGGGAGTTTAAGAGGGAATAGAGAATTTTAACCGCATGATTAGACATACCTATTTCATAGAGATCGGGAAAGGAGAGGGCGATAAAAAGTGTTTTTGCATCATCCTCATTTTTATGAGAGACGATACCAAACTCTCCGCCCACATATCTCCCCGGTTTTGCGACTCGCAGCAGGGAGTCCCATAGATCATTTTCAGGTCGAATGTGAATCAAAAGAACCTCTTACTTACTAAACGATATATTCAACAGAATACTAATTCCAACGAGTGCTGTCCAGAGGGAAGATCCTCCATATGAGAGAAAAAAGAGAGGGATACCGGTAATCGGCATGATTCCCATGGCCATTCCAATATTTATAATCACATGAAAGAAAATCATGGCGATGATTCCGGAACCGACATATACCGCGTATTTATCATTTGTATTTGAAATAATAGAAACACCCCGGAGAAGAATGACTAAAAATAAAATAATAACAATTCCGCCCCCAAAAAACCCTAATTCTTCGGCAATAATAGAAAAAATAAAATCCGTACTTTGCTGGGGCAAATACTGATAATGACTCTGTGTTCCCCGCAAGAATCCCTTTCCGAACATACCTCCCGAGCCGATAGCAGTAATTGACTGTATAATATTCCATCCTGCATCACGGCGATCGATATACGGATTTAAAAAAGTGACTATTCTCTTAATCTGGTATTCTTTTATCAGAGAGCTCATCACATAGGAACCGGGGATTGCGATAAGAAGTATGGAGACTGCATAGGTAATCCAGTAAAATACCTGTTTTTTAAATGAAAAGAAACCCCATACTGCAATACCTGTAATAACAACGAGAAAGGCAATAACAATTTGTAGAACATGAACATCCCGGAGAACGGAAAAAACAGGATATTCTTCCGACATAATATGAATTTCGATGTAAGGAAGAACTGTAAACAGGATGAGAAGAAAACCGGTGAGAAACAGAAAGAGTATATGCCTTGCTTTTGCGCCTGCAATAAGTGCCATTATAAAAAAAATAGGAAAATAGACTAATGAAGTTCCAAGATCCGGTTGTATGATAATGAGAAAAACAGGCAATAAGATGATACATAAACCAAGGAGAAAATATCCGGGTTTTACAATTTTTTTTCCAATAAGTTCGAAATAGAGTGCTAAAAACAAAATAGCTGCCATTTTAGTAAATTCCGAAGGCTGAATGCCAAAATCAGAAAAACCGATCCACGAACGGGCTCCATTTACCACTTTTCCGAATATTCTTGTAAATATAAGAACAATAATAAAAAATATAAAAATATAAAGAGATAGTGATTTTATTTGTGATAATTTAGAGAAAAAGATAAGG
>JAFGRV010000328.1 GCA_016934975.1 Spirochaetales bacterium
TCCACGATCGTAAACAGTTTATCACTATACATTTCTCCATAGAGTATGATACACTTTCCTCATGAAATACATAGCAGACCTCCACACCCATTCATGTTATTCACGGGCAACGAGTAAGTTTTCAAATCTGGAAGGATATTATCAGTGGGCAAGAGTAAAAGGGATCAATCTTGTGGGGACGGGTGATTTTACTCATCCGCAGTGGCTGAAGGAGTTGAAAACCAAATTAAAACCGGATGGAGGTGGTTTCTTTACTTTAAAAAATCCTCCGAAGGATTCTCCCGGGGAACTTTCTGTTTCTTTAAAAGATTTGCAAGAGATTGATATCCGTTTTTGCCTTTCGGTGGAACTGAGTACTATTTATAAAAAGAATGATAAAACACGCAAAGTGCATTCGGTTGTCTTTGCACCGGATTTTGATGTTGTAGAAAAAATACGCGGAAAACTACTTTCTCTCGGGAAGAATCTTTCTTCTGATGGCAGGCCTATTCTTGGTCTCGATACGAAAGATCTTCTGGATTTAGTTCTTGGAGTATCGGAATATGCATATCTCATCCCGGCTCATGTATGGACACCCTGGTTTTCTTTATTTGGGTCTAATAGCGGATTCGATAGTATAGAGGATTGTTTTGAAGAGCTTACTCCTTATATTTTTGCCCTTGAAACCGGGCTCTCTTCTGATCCGGAAATGAACTGGCGGTGGAGTGCTCTGGACAAGTATACGCTTATATCGAACTCAGATGCACATTCCCCCGGAAAGTTGGGGCGGGAAGCGAATGTATTTGATACGGATTTTACCTACAACGATATGTTTCAAGCAGTGAAAACCGGAGATGGTTATGAGGGAACCATAGAGTTTTATCCTGAAGAAGGTAAATATCATTTGGACGGACATAGAAAATGCGGTGTATGTCTTGAACCTGATGAAACTCGTACTCATAGCGGATTATGCCCGCAATGCGGGAAAAAGCTTACTGTCGGTACGATGCACAGAGTACTGGAACTTGCTGATAGAAGCAAAAGCAAAAAACCGGAAAATGCCGCCGGTTTCAAATATCTTATCCCTCTTCCCGAAGTCATCTCGGAAATTACAGGAACAGGACCTGCAACAAAAAGTGTATTTGATCTTTATTCCCGATTATTAGGAACCTATGGGAATGAATTTAATTTTCTTTTTAATATCCCAATTGAAGATATAGAAAAGGAGAGTGGAGAGTTATTTGCCGAGGCAGTGAAACGGATGCGTTCAGGTTATATCAATCCAAACCCCGGATTCGATGGCGAGTATGGAGTTATTAATGTTTTTGAAGAGGGGGAACTGATAAAGTATCTTGGGCAGCATGATCTTTTTCCCATAAAAAGATCCGTAAAGAAACTCCGCTCTGCCCAACGGAAAGGTCTGGAAAAGAAGATCAAAAAAAAAATCGAAAATGCAAATACAGTATTATCCCTTAATCCATCCCAAACAAAAGTTCTTACGGTAACTTCCGGCAGCATATTAGTAACTGCCGGTCCCGGTACAGGAAAAACAAAAACACTTACCCAGTGGATTTATCATCTTATACGGAATGGATTTTCAACCCCCGAAGAAGTCCTTGCTATTACGTTTACTCACAGGGCGGCAGATGAAATGAAAACAAGAATCAATCTACTCCTGGGGAGAGATGGAGAGAAAATCCGTATTTGTACATTTCATCAATTCTGCTTTGATCTCGTAAAAGAATTGTTTCCCTCTATCAACTCCGTGTATGATGATAAAAGACGTTTGAATGTACTGAGTATTCTTTTTCCGGAGCTGATGAAAAAGGAGATAAAAAAACTTGCTTCGGATATAAAACAGTATTTGGAACATCCGGAGTCACACATTAATGAGAAAGAGCGCGGATATGCTCAAACCTATCTTAATTCAATAAAGAAATTTAATGCTGTGGATCTGTCATCTCTTATTTCCGGTATAAATCAGCTTTTTAAAAAGGAACCGGCACGTTTACGAAGATTAGTCGATAACTACAGATATATCGCGATTGATGAACTTCAGGATATAAATTCAAGCCAATATACCCTTGTGAAGCATTTGATTTCCGATAAAAACTCTGAATCGAAAGAACAGAAATGTCTGTTAGCCATTGGTGATCCTGATCAGGCAATCTACGGATTCAGGGGATCTCATCTTTCGTATTTTTATGATTTTAAGAATTTGTATAACCCTGTTGAGATTTTTCTTGATAAAAATTACCGGTCAACTGAACAAATCGTAAAAGCCGGAGAGGCGGTGATTTTTCATAACAGTCTAAGAAAAATGAAGTCACTTACATCGGAAAAGGGAAGGGGAGATAACCTTCTCTATTATAAATCATCGGACATCCTGGGGGAAGGCAAGTTTATTGCAAAGAATATTGAACAACTTGTCGGGGGGATGAGTTTTACTGCCCCGGAGCTTTCATATGAATCCGGATCGGATCTTTATTCTTTCTCGGATATCGCGGTACTTGCGCGGACTCGTTCTCTTTTAAATGATCTTATTCCTTTTCTTTCCGGCGCAGGAATCCCATTACGTATTTATCATGCACAACCCCTTATGGATGAAAAACCCTTTTCGTATATCTTCAGTGTTCTTTCATATCTCGTACAAAATCAGGATATTGTAGCGCTTCATGATATTTTCACACATCTGTATACTTCTTTTTCAGAACAGCAGCTTTCCGATATCCTTCCGTATTTTATGGATCATCCGGAGGATCCGATGTCTACTGTAGAAAATTTTTTACAATCCGGCCGGATAATGGAAAATCATTATGCTGATGCAAAGGATTTTTTTTCTTTTTCAC
Source organism: Spirochaetales bacterium (assembly GCA_016934975.1). GTDB lineage: Bacteria > Spirochaetota > Spirochaetia > SZUA-6 > JAFGRV01 > JAFGRV01. The sequence continues at coordinate 2,829 of JAFGRV010000328.1, forward strand.
TTACAATGAAGGAAACCCTTGAAAACGAGGGTGTGGCGAAGGTTTTATCAGCTGTTTTTCATAAATATATACGCCCCGAGGATTACTATGATCATATCTCCTTAAAAAAGGAAGTGCTCTGTGAAGAAGCTGAAAAATACGGAAGTGATCTTAACGGATACTTGAGGAGGTCCGTGTTATATCCTTATGAAAGTGAAAGTTCCCTTGCGACCGATAAAGTGCATCTCCTTACCTTCCATGCTGCAAAAGGTAATGAATTCCCAATTGTGTTTATTGCCGGGGCGAGCGAAGGAGTTACCCCGCTTTCAGGAGTGCAAACTGATATTGAAGAGGAGAGACGCCTTTTTTATGTGGCGATGACACGGGCAAAGGAACAGCTGATTATTACATCTTCATCAGAATATAAAATTTTTGGTACGCTTAAGAAATGTAAACGAAGTCGTTTTGTCGGAGAAATTCCGGAATCACTTCTTAATAAGGAAAAAGGTCATGATATATCGAAAAAAGAGGAGTCCTATAATCAGGCATTTCTTTTTTAAAAAGATTATAAAAGAGGTTGATGTATGCATATAAATGGAATTAATAATGAAAGGTGTACCGGATGTATGGAGTGCGTAAAAGAATGTCCGCAAAAGCTTTTTTCAATGAAGGCGGAAATTCATAAAAAGAAGGAAATTATCTTTAATGATCCGTATAGTCTTTGTATCGGGTGCGGACACTGTGTGAGTGTTTGTTCATATAATGCCATACTCTTTGAATCGGAAGCAAAAACCCTGTTGTTCGACGGGGTTCAGGATCTGTCTCAGATTATTTCATTTAACGATATGGTATCATTTTTACAGGGTAAAAGATCTGTTCGCCGCTTCAGAAAAATGCCATTACCGAAAGAGGAAATAGATGCTGTTCTCTCTGTGATGCAATATGCCCCGAGTGCAAGTAATGCCAGGCGCTGGGAGTATGTTGTTATTACCAATTCCCAAAAAAGAAAACAATTAACAGATGCAATAGTTGAAATCATCAAAAAAATGAAGTTACTCTTCCGTTTAAAGTGGCTTGTGTATCCCTTTTTACCAAAGGATTTCCGTACCCTCATTAAGAATCCCGGTACGGAAGTATATATGTCGGATTTCTATGCTGATTATAAAAAGGGAAAGGACAGATTATTTTTTCATGCTCCTTGTATCATTATTCTGCATTCTCCTTCATATTCACATATGGCTGGAAATGATGCCGGAATCGCCCTTACGTATGGGATGCTCGCTGCCGGGGCCCGGGGACTTGGAACCTGTTGGATCGGCTTTGCCCAGGAGGCCTTTTATCTGCAAAAATCCTTAAAAAAACAACTGGGAATACCTGATAATCATCAGGTATATGGAGTAATGGTTATGGGGTATCCGGATGTCACATATTATAAGGTGCCTCCACGGGACCTTTTAAAAATGCAAAAGATTGATGAGTGAATTCAGTTTCTTAAATATTTCTTTTCTTACAAAGAATGGCCGATTTCCGAATGGAAGGCATGAAATGTTACCTGTCAGGTAATGTCTTTTTAAGATACTCTTTCGGGTCGCCTTTTTGGGATTTTACTTGTTTTATTTGTGCAATAGTTGTTTTTAAATCAAATTCCTGTTGTTTATACAGATCATAGAAAATAGACAAATCCTCTGTGTAAGTGATATAAAGCATTATATATGCATTATTAAATGAAAATGAAGCAAAATTTTTATAGTTTTTATTATGAAAATCCCTGTAATAGATACTCCGGAATCTGTTCCTGAATTCCATGATCATGAGACTTTTTACCTTTAATTTTGTATTCGAATCAATATCAAGACTATATAAAGCCTTGAGGTCTTTATATAAAAGCTTCATAAGAGAAATAAATCTTTTATTATCTTCCATGCTCGCAAGGCTTTGAGCATATTCTTTAGAATTTTCACCAAATGTCTTTTTTATAAAGAGAAGAGCCCCTTCCCTTCCGACAAAGGTTGCTAATTCTTCGTTAAACTGTATATGATTGTTCACCCAAATGGTTGCATGAGTTTGTTCGTGAATGATGAGAGATGCCATTGAAAAAACCGAGTATTCTGTCATATAACTGTATAGTGGATCAGTAAAAAACCCGAGAGTACTGAATGCATCAACCTCTCTCATAAGGACGTCAAGATTTTTTTTTCGTAAATTTTCCATTTCCTTTAAAGCATCTTCACGTTTAAAAAAACCTTTATATGGAAATGAACCGAAAAAAGGATACCACCATGTATAAGGTATAAATCCCTCTTTTTTGCATGCAGAGACGACATCCACAAGATAATCTTTGTTAATAGGTATAAAAGTGGTGTAATTTTTATCGTTTTTTAGTCCGAGTTCTTCGATGGCAAACTTTTTAATTTTTTGTACGAGTAAAAATGTATCACGTAATGTGGGGTCCAGGTTTTCATCTTTTAAAAGATTTTCAATTTTTTTAGCTTTGGAGTTATATGATATAATGTAACTTCCCTGTTGAAGGAGGTAACAACTCCCAAAAAACAAGAAAAAGAGAAGTAAAAGGCTGATTCTAACGAAAAAAAATATTTTACGAGACATACTATCTTTTTATAATCGATAAAATACTCAATTATTGAAAATCCCCGCCGTTCTATGAAGGGACTTTACAGGCGGTCTTCACCTGCCTTCCATTTACTTATAGTAAACTTACTATAAGTAATTATGGAATAAATGACAATAATCATTTTACCCGTTCCTGTCAAGGTTATAGCCTCATGAACAGTTCGCGGCCTCCCGTGGGGACGGAGCTCCTTTGCCGGACTATTTTCAAATGGGGACGGAGCTGTGTTATTTCCCTTGATTTTTTCGCAATTATTGTATACTATTCAATATCCTTTGATATACTATTTCGAACGTAGAGGGAATAAAAAATCATATTATAGTGATCTATTTCCAATACAAAAAATATTATTATTCTTGTAACTTGTACAGGCCAGATGTGTATTATTGATTAGTGAGTGTTTTGACAGTGTTTTTTTTAATGAAATAAACGTCAAATCACAAAACTTTAGTCATAACATTAATGATGTTAACGATTTAATAAAACATTGAACAATTTTAAAATGGGTGGTAATAGAACTAACCGGATAAAATTAAGGAGGATACGTCAAGAATGAAGCAGAGAATATTCATATTAATGCTCATAATCATTACATTTTTTTCGTGTGTAGAGAGTGGCAAAGGAGGGATCGACATAGATCCCGGTTCGTGGGATTTTGGAGAAATTCAGGAAGGCGCAGTTGTTGATAAGCAAATAACCTTTACCAATAATGAATCCCGTGACGTTGTTGTAGATATTATCACAACATGTGATTGTGTCAGTGTTCGACCCGCCCGCATAAACCTGAAGCCGGGGAAGAGCGCCCCTGTTCGAATTATCCTCGATTCTGCAGGTGAATCCGGTCAGGAAGAGAAAGTACTTATCATAAAAGCGGATCTTAAAGGATTCGAGAGAAAATTTTATTTTATCAATGCGACGATCCTTGGCGGTGATGAAGCTTCCTCAGAAAACACAACCGGGAGCACCACTGAAATCAAATCAGAACAGGAAGTCCGGGAGAAATTGCCGGAAGTAGCTATTGATTATTATTATTATCCAAGCTGTGCAATATGTAGAAAATTTATAAACACAACATTACCCGCTTTAGGAAAAGAATTAAATGTATCTATCAACCTCAATAATAAAGATATTGGTGATCCGGATGTTTATAAAGAATATCTTCCCAGGTTAAATCGTCTCGGAGTACAGGAGCGGGCATTCCCCGTCCTTATCCTCGGTAAGAAAGTTCTCCAGGGGAGTGATGAGATTGACAGCAGGCTAAAAGATGAAATTAAGATTTATCTTGAGAACAAGGATACGGACCAGGCTGATGAAGCGGTTGCACAGGAAGATCCTGATTTGGCAGCGAAGATGGCTATCCTCCCCGCAATCTCAGCCGGACTTCTCGATGGAGTGAATCCATGTGCTTTTGCCACCCTCATCTCCCTCCTTACTGCACTTGCTTTAGCAGGAAAACGAAAGAAAGAGATCCTTGTTATCGGCGTTTTTTTTACGTTATCTGTTTTTACGACATATTACCTTGTGGGATTGGGCGCGTTTAAAGTGATTCAGGCGGCAAGCTCGTTTGGGATTATTGCATTAATAATTCACTGGGTATTAGTCGGGGTGCTCGTCGTCTTCGCGGGATTAAGTGTTTATGATTTTTACCTCATCAGGGTGGGAAGATCAAAAGAGATGGTTATGCAGTTGTCGGATACTTTTAAGAAGAAAATCCGGAACACTATTAAAGAACGGGCCAGGTCGGTAACGATTGTTTTCAGTTCCATTTCCCTCGGTTTTCTGGTATCCCTTTTTGAGTTGGGATGTACCGGACAGGTATATTTTCCTTTCATAACTGTGTATGTATTAAAGATAGAGAAGGAAGCCTTCGGATACATTCTTCTGCTCCTTTATAACTTAGGATTCATCTTGCCTTTAATAGGTGTTTTCGCCGTCACATATTCAGGAATAAGTTCGCAGAAAATTACCAAGCTGTTTCAGAAACATATGAGTATCATAAAATTATTACTCGCTGTATTGTTTATAGCGCTTGCAGTATATATGATAGTAACTAAATAAAAGAGGAGCTTGTAATTATATGAAAATACCAGGAGACTTACGCTATACAAAAGAGCATCTTTGGTTAAAGGAAGAAGCCGGGGTAGTCATCTGCGGCATAACCGATCATGCACAGGAATTACTCGATGAGATATCGTGTATTGAACTCCCGGAGCCGGGAAAAGAAGTTGCACGAGACGAGGTAATAGCCACCATCGAAAGTCTTAAGTCTGTCTTTGACGTCCTTGCACCTGTGAATGGAAAAATTGCGGAAGTCAACGATGCATTAAAAGACAATCCGTCACTCATGAATACCGCACCCTATGAGGATGGCTGGATAGTACGCCTGGAAGCTGTAACGTCCGAAGAATATTCGAAGCTTATGACGGCAAAACAATATACTGAGTTTGTAGACTCGGAATAACACTGGTCGATACGTTGAGGAGAATGAATCATCCGCAGTGGTTTAAAATAAAATTACCCCGGGATAAAGAATTTTATTCGGTTTCAAAGCAATTAAAGAGAAATTCCCTTTTTACAGTATGTGAAGAAGCAAAATGTCCGAACCGGGTACAATGCTATTCTGAAAAACGCTTTACCTTTCTCATTCTCGGGCCTATATGTACCAGAAACTGTTTGTATTGCGGTGTGACAAAGGGAACACCTAAAGAAGTGGATACCGACGAACCATTAAAAATCGCCGAACTCGTTGCTTCTCTGGAATGTCCTTACCTTGTCATTACATCAGTCACACGTGATGATCTTCCGGATCAGGGAGCAGGTCATTTTGCCGCGACAATAAAGGCGGTGAAAAAGCTTATACCTGCGTGTAAAGTGGAAGTCCTTACACCCGATTTTAGGGGAAATATAGGACTCCTTAAAAAAGTTCTTGATGCAGATCCCTATGTTTTTACCCATAATATCGAAGTTGTAAAGGAATTATTTTCACATCTCCGGCCACAGGGAGATTATGATCGTTCTCTGACTCTCCTGGAACAGGCAAAAAAGATGAATGCCTTTACGAAATCCGGTATCATGATTGGTCTTGGTGAAACAAAACAACAGATTTGTACGACACTAAAGGATTTAAAAAGTGTTCAGGTTGATGCACTCACAATTGGTCAATATCTGCCCCCTGCGAAAACAGCACCCCCTGTGAATAGGTATTATACTCCCGATGATTTCAAAGAATTAAAAAAAATAGCCATGGATATTGGTTTTCGATATGTGTATTCAGGTCCCCTCGTGAGGAGCAGCTCTGCACATATCGAGGTAACACTATGACTTTTTTATTCTATGATACAGGTGCCGGTGAAGCTCATATCAATATGGCGATAGATGAAGTACTGATAGAAAAAACGGAACCGGTCCTTCGCTTTTACGAATGGAAGGGAACGGCAATTACCCTGGGGAGATTTCAGTCGTGTGATGAAATCAATCTTCACACTGTTGAACAGGACGGGATACCTGTCATCCGGCGTGAAACAGGAGGTAAAGCAGTACTTCATGGAAATGACCTTACCATCTCTGTAATTCTCGATTCCGGGAATGTTTCTGCTTCGGTAAGGAAATCAATCTTGCCGATTGGGAGAGGAATCGTCTATGGCCTTCATTTATTAGGAGTGGATGCACACCAGGTCGGCGGGGAAGAACAGTATCATGCTTCCTCTTATTGTTTTTCCACTCATTCTCCCTATGAAGTCGTCGTTGGAATGAACAAGATAGCCGGAATCGCGATGCGGCGATTTAAAAAAAAAGTTTTGTACCAGATTTCAATCCCCTTGACAGTGGATATACATGCCATAAACAAATATTTTGTTCCTGATGAAAATACAAAATCAATATCACTGGTGGGAATAAAAACCTTACTTGATTCTCGTTTTCATATTAATACGGTTAAAAAAGCATTATTGAACGGGTTTATGCAATCTCTGGATACTCATTCATCGTTTGCAACCCTGACTGATCGTGAAATCGAAGAAGCTTATCTTAGAGCAGAAAGGAAATATAATCAAACTGATTGGAATTTTGCACGATGATATTTATTATATTCCTTGAAAACGGATAAAAATATTTATTCAAAAATAAAAGATTATTGAATAATCTTTTATTTTTGAATAATGTTTTGTTATAGTTACACTCATTATTTTTATCTTGAAAGATAAAAGCAGAAACCCTGCGTTTTTAAGGAGTACTGATAAAACGAAGTTTTATCTTCCAATATTGTTTTAGAGGTGTATGATAAAACTTCGTTTTATCTTCCAATTTTTATTAATAGGAGTATTGATAAAACTTCGTTTTATCTTCCAATTTTTATTAATAGGAGTAGATATGAAATATGAATTAAAGGCTCTCTCTTTCGGTGAAACCTTTAGCAGGGCGTTTAATATGTATATAGATAATTTTGTTGCATTATTCACTATATGTCTCGTGTTCAGTATTCCTCTTATTTTTTCCACGGTTTATTTTGCAAATATCCTCGTAAAAATTTCCGCCACCGGAGAATATGTTTCTGCGATTGGCGGATTGGCATTATTTATGTTGCTTTACATTTTCTGTTCTGCCGCACAAACAGGATTAATTATTACATATGTAGCGCATAAATATCTCGGTGAAAAGATAAATGCATCTGTGTTTTTCGGAAGTATTAAACTTCATTTACTTCCAATCATAGGACTTTCTTTAGTTGTGGGTCTTTGTGTCGGAATAGGAGTCCTCTTTGTTATATTTCCCTTTGTCGGTATTCTTATATATTTTGTATATGCGGTAATAATTCTTATTAGTTTTATGTTTGCAACACAGGTCCTTGTTATTGAAAAAAAAGGTATAATACAATCCTTAAAAAGGAGTTGGGATTTAACAAGAGGAAAAAAAATGTTAATTTTAGGTTATCTTGTGGTCTGTATTATCATCACCCTTATATTAAATCAGGTCCCCATATCAATCCTGGAAGAACTTGCGAGAGCGGCCGGATTAGGGGGAGTATGGATACATGTTATTATTTCATTTTTAATTACTTCCTTAACAGCTCCTTTTCCGGCTTGTGTTTATGTGCTTATTTATTTTAATATACGTATTGAAAAAGAAGGTTTTGCACTGGAACATCTTGCAAATCAGTTTTCCTTCGGAGAAGATGAGGAATTTATTGAAAAGCAGGAAAAGCTATAACCGGCACCAATTTTAAAAAAGCTTAAAAAGGTAGGAATAATGGAAACAGCAACGCTCATAACTCAGGCAAAAAAAATAATTAACAGGTATCAAACTGATTCGGGAACCAAACTCTATTCAAAGGCAAGAGAATTTTTACGGGTGCATGCAGGAGAAAAGAGTACCTTCTTCGAAATCATAGATATGCTTAAGAATCAAGATATGTGTGAAAGTGATAAAATAAAAATAATCTATGATCAGGTAGAAGCATTTATCGAATATATGGAAAGCGGTCTTTTTCAGACAATTACTTTACAGCAAAAAGCAAAAACTGAAATTACTCTGGATTTTTTTGACAAAGCAAAAGTTATGTTGAAAGACAGGAAAACTCATCCTGCCGGGGTGGTTGTTGTCATAGGAATTGTTCTTGAGGAATCATTAAAAACCTGGATAGAAGAGCTCGGAATAAAGCGGGATTCAAAAAAGGATGATTTACCGGGATATGCGGGAATCCTCGAAAAGGCGAAACTAATTCTGCGACAGGATGTTACTGATATTTTACATTGGAACCGTCTCTTTACTCACGCGTTAAAAGGTGAATGGGAAGAAGTGAATGACAGAAAAAGAATTACTATAATGTATGAGGGTGTTTTATTGTTTTTGAGAAAATATATAATCCAGTAAACCGGAAGAGTGGTATTAATAAATAAAGTCCGTCTTAAACCGCATGGCAGTAAGAAGACGGACTGTAACCCCTGTTTGATTATAAATATAAACCCACTCTCCCGCCTGTATATGGTGAGGGAGCGGGTTATTACTCCCTTTAGTCTGACCGTCTTTAATATACTCAATTATTTTTAAAACGGCCACTATTTATTTAAAAAATAAATACTATCATATTTTTCTATCGTATCCTGTAAAAAATATAATAGTGTCATAACTATTTCCCTTTTAAAAAATAAAGCAATACTTTTAAAAGAGATTTAAAATACCGGGGTTTAAACACTCGTTTTAAAATAAAGTCCGTCTTAAACCGCATGGCAGTAAGAAGACGGACTGTAACCCCTGTTTGATTATAAATATACTCCAAATTAGCCGGTTTTCCTCACCTGACAAATCGTTGGTTTTGATTATTTCTTAATAATATAAAGAAATAGAAAACCACTGCTATCGGAAATACCGAAAAACCAAATGTTTTTCGGTATAAAAACCCGCTCTCCTGCCTGTATGTGGTGAGGGAGCGGGTTATTACTCCCTTTGGTCTAACCATGTTTAATATACTCTATTATTTTTAAAACGGCGATAATTTTATACAATAATTATCATTTTTTTTAAATTCTTTTATCGTCGCTCTTTGTTTTTAAACAATTAGTTCATGATGCACCATTATTTTGAGATCAGTTTTTTATCAAAATAAAGAGAAAGTCCTGTTTCCATATACTCTTTAACGGGAATACAATCCGGTGATAAATAATTCCCTGTCTTTTTTTTCGCCCGTATCGGGCATCCGCTGCCGCATCCGAGTTGTACGGAACAACTCCGGCATGTCTTAATAGTAGTAATATCCCGCTCTTCCCAGATTGCAAGGGTATCGGGATATTTTTTGATTTCCGGGGAGAATGTCCCAAAACATACTTCATCGTGCCGGAGTGCCGCAGTACATGGGTATATATTTCCATTAAAGGCGCATACCAGTTCCCGGCTATTACCCGGACATGTTTTAAAAATTGGCGGAGGAAGCTGATTGTCAGTAAATAGAGAATATGTTACAGAGAGTGAGGGATGTGTGAGTTCCAGAATCTCGGGGTATTTTAAGATCTGATTATATAAAACATTTGTTGCGGAACAAGATAATGGGGCCATTATTTTTAAAGAATCACAGAATTTATAATTATCCATATCTACAATTTCTGCAGAGAAAAGAGGATTCTCTGTCCATCCGGATTGTTCCGCAAAGGAGGCGAGGAGATGGATTTTCTCTATACTCTGTTCATTTATATAAATGACAACTCTTGTTTGTATTTCCTGTTCAAGGGATGAGTTGATACTACCTGATAGTTTTGCTATATAATCCTTCATAGCTTCGGTAGGTGCGGAATGAGGAAAGGGTGTTTGCTTAAAATCAATAGAAATATGAATTGAATTAATTCTTTTGTCTTTAAAGAATGGTAAATAAGATTGGAGGTAGTAACCATTTGTTTTGATTCTGACAGGTAATTTCCTGGATTCAGTCTCATGGAAAATCCGGGAAATGGTATTTGTGTACTTTTCTCCGGGAAGAAGGGGTTCGCCGCCTGAAAGGACAATGATTTTTTGACTGTTTTTAAAGTGTGAATTGATGTATGTGAAAAAATTATCTATCACTGCATCCGGGAGAATCCAGTCTTTATTATTTATTTCGCTATAAGGACAGTAATCACATGATAAATTACAGTCAAGCCAGGGAATAAAGTGAATTAAAGAGGTATATCTTTCTTCCAGTTCACTTGCCTCACAATATGAGTTAATGAAGAGAATTTTTTCATCTTCTTCGTTTATAAGATAGCCTTTTTGTTCCAGATCCTCTTTCTGAGGAAAAGATCCCTTTCCTATTTTTACCGCTGTCTCTTCATCGAGAATATCTGCACCCCCGCTGAGCATATTAATCAGGAAATAATCGATTGAATTCTTTATTTTACCTAAAATATTATGTTTTGAAAAAATATTTTGGATTGGATTTGACATATTTTTACCTTTCTTTTCTATTTTGATGGAATGTAATCTATAAGCTCCTGCCTAAATTCTATCGGATCATTGCATCTCTTCGTTACATCCTCTTTCCTTTTTCGATGAAACTTTATTGTAAAAATGATTCGAAGTTTTTAAATTATCATTTATTATCATTTTAATATACCAAATTTGAGATAAGTATACAATCGAGATAATTTAGGTTGTCCAATAACCCCAATTATAATAAATTTATTTTTCAACTACACCATATATAGCCTACAAGTGTAATCAGCACCCCTATATATACTGAAATATGGTTATTGGCCAACCTTGTTTAACCTTTGTACTCATAACCTTTGTACTCATAACCTTTGTACTCA